>CAMFDH010000247.1 GCA_945949035.1 uncultured Actinomyces sp. | reverse complement strand
CCTGCCAGGGGCGTCCGGTCTCGGAACATGATCTTGCGGTTTTGGCCCAACAGGTTGAAGAATCCCTGCGTGTTACAGGGCAGGCAACGGTCTCAGCAGATGAGGTAGGAAAGGCAGTGCTGCCATTCCTACGTGAACTCGATGAAGTGGCGTACCTACGCTTTGCCTCGGTCTACTCTTCCTTCCAGTCCCTGGAAGATTTTGAGCGGGCCATTGCAGACCTGCGAGAAGAGTAGACCGAGGCAACGGCGTGGTCTACGGACCTAGTTGGCCTCGTCGTTTTCGGGCACCTCATCGGCACCTTCGTCAGGCAGTGTCTCGTCTGCATGACGATCCTTCTGCGCGGCCGCCTCAGAGGCGCGTGCGATAAGAGCGGCAGCCTTTTCGGAAGCCTGTGAGACTGATTCCTTGACAGCGGCAGCTGCATGACCGACCTGTTCGCCGATTTCCGCGGCAGAAGAGGCCAGGGTGGGGAAGCGTGTCTCCAGACCTTCCTGCAGTTCTGCAATCTGCTGCTGAACCGAACGGCGCATGACCTTGCCAATCTGGGACTTGGGCAGTTCCTGGACAACGACAATCTGGCGAGGCAAAGCGTAGTGCGCCAGAGACTTTTCGGCCCATTCGCGCACATCAGCCAGAGTCACGGAAGCACCACCTTCAAGGACCAGTGCAGCCACGACCTCTTCGCCACGGCTACCTCCGGGCATACCGACCACCGCAACGTCTTCAACGCCCGGCATCATGCGCACCACGTCTTCAACCTGGCTGGGGTAGACGTTGAAGCCTCCGGAAAGGATCAGTTCCTTCCGGCGATCTTCCATGTAGATGAACCCGTCACGCACCTGAACGAGGTCGCCCGTGAAGAGCCAACCATCCTGCAGGGCAACGGCCGTCTCTTCCGGGTCATCAAGGTAGCCCTTGAATACCTGGGGCCCTCGAGCGATCAGCTCACCGACCTCACCGATCGGCGTGTCCTTCGTGGGATCCTCGGGGTCGACAATGCGAACCTCGGTTGAGGGCCACGGTATTCCGAGTGCTCCGGGGCGTCGGTTGTGCGAGAGAGGCGAGCCGAGGATGATAGGCGAGGCCTCAGTCATCCCGTAACCTTCGATAACGTATCCGCCCGTGGCGGCCTCCCAGCGAGCGCTCAGCTCTTCGGAAAGGGGCATTGCGCCAGAGATCGTGTAGCTGATGGAGGTCAGATCAGAGTTGTAGTGGGGGGCCTCCGCGAGGAGTCGATCGAACATCGGGGGAACACCAACAAAGAAAGTGCAGGGCAGACGCTTCTGTGCGAGCAGAACCTGGGAGACATCAAACTTCGGGAAGATGGCAATCGTGGCGCCCAGGTAGAGGCCAGCCAGCATCGTGATGGTGAACCCGTAGGCGTGGAAGAAGGGGAGGATCGAGTAGAACACCTCCGCACCCTGACGAAGAGAAGGGACCCAACCGCCTGCCATGACGACATTGCTTGACAGGTTCTTGTGGGTCAGAACCGCGGCCTTGGGCGTGCCTGTGGTTCCGGAGGTATGCAGCATAACCGCAGGTGCCTCAGGGCTGACCGTCGGGTCACCCATCCACGGAGTTGCCTCACGGACGATGCGGTCCCAGGAGCGAACATGGTCTGGAACGGGTGCTCCGAGCATGCGGCGCTTGGTCTGGACTGACTTCACCGGAATGCGCAGCAGCATCCGGGTGGTGCGGGACATGGCGTAGGCCAGGTTGACGCCGAAGATCCGAGCGTCGGGGCCGAGGAAGCTCAGCTTCTCCACGGTGTTCTCCCAGGCGATAACGGTCTTGGCGCGGTGGCGTTCAAACTCCGCCTGCAGTTCAAGTTCGGGCGCAAGGGGATTGTGTTCAATGCTGACAGCCCCGACCATGGCGATTGCCATCACGGCTACGACGTGCTGGGGACAGTTCGGCATGATCAATGCGATGTGGTCGCCCTCTTTGACGCCGGAGTTGCGCAGCACCGTTGCTGCCTGGCGTACCTGCACCACGAGGTCCTCGTAGGTGGTCTGCTGGCTGAGGAAATCCAGGGCGACCCGCTTGGGATAATGCTTCGCCGTCTCAAGCAGAAAATCGCAGATCAGAGTAGATCCCGAGTCTGTGTAGTAGGGAACGCCCGGTGCGTATCCTTGGCGAAGTGTCTCAGTCAGGTTCATGGTGCCTCCACAGCTCAAGTCACAGTCGATGTTAGTGCTTCAGGAAGCAAAGTAGATACCTGACATCCTAGAGATACTTCAGATCATGAAGTAGCGCACTCGAATAGATGCCGGTGAAGAGCGAATTCGGTCGAGGACGGACTCTGAAATCGGCATGGCCATATCGGTGATCGCGTAACCGATGGAACCCGAGGTGGCCAGGGCCTGCCCCTCCAGGTTGATGCTCTCCTGGGCGAAGACCTCGTTGAGTCGAGCCATCACTCCCGGTGTGTTGTGGTGCATGAACGCAAGGCGGAAGCCCCGGTTTTGTGAATCCTGAAGATTGAGGTTGGGGACGTTGACGCTCAGCGTTGTTGAGCCCCTTGAAATATAGGAAGTGATCTTCCCGGCGGTGAAGACCGCGATATCGTGCTGGGCTTCGAGTGTGGAGCCACCAATATGAGGCGTGAGGATGACGTTGTCGAGGCCGGCGAGTTCAGAGGAGAACGGGTCACCGTTGGCCTTCGGCTCCTCGGGGAAGACATCCACTGCAGCTCCGAGGAGGTGGCCCGACTGCAAGGCTGCGCGAAGAGCATGAACATCAACGATGAAGCCACGGGAAAGATTGATGAAGACGGCGCCCGGCTTCATCATCTGGAACTCGCGCTCACCAAACAGGTTTTCGTTGGCCTTGGAGCCATCGACGTGGAGGGAGACTATGTCTGCCTCGCGAAGCACCTCTTCTAAACTGTTAGCTGCGTGGGCATTTCCAAGGGCTAGCCGTTCTGCGCTGTC
>CAMFDH010000246.1 GCA_945949035.1 uncultured Actinomyces sp. | reverse complement strand
GGTTTTCCCAAAGTCACTGTTTCGATCGTGGGCTGGGACGCTTCCATGGGGGCTCCTTCTGAGAATCACTGTCGAGCATTCACCCGGTTTGGGGAGAAGACCGTTCCCCAAGCGTACAGTCCTGCCATAGCGGTGGATGGCGGTGGTAGTTTGGGACCGTGCACTTCGTAATCATGGGCTGTGGGCGGGTCGGAGCGATGCTCGCCGACGAACTGGATGCCCAGGGCCATTCCGTGGCAATCATCGACATTAGGACCAGCGCATTTTCGCGCCTCGGACCGGACTTCTCAGGACAGCGCGTCCACGGCAACGGCTTTGACCGCGCCACGTTGAAGAAGGCCCACATCCAGGACGCCTATGCCTTTGCCGCCGTTTCCAACGGCGATAACTCGAACATTATTGCGACACGAACAGTCAGTGAACTCTTCGAGATCGATCGCGTGGTTGCCAGGATCGCTGATCCGGAGCGCGCCGAACTCTATGAACGTCTAGGTATCCCCACAGTTGCTTCGACAAGGCGCACTGCGACCGCAGTCCTCAAGTGGATGGTCCCACCGAATGCCGAGGTCGTCTGGACAGACCCCACCGGAGCCGTTCTGCTTCTGGCCGTTCGCCCCTCTGAAGCTTGGTATGGACAACCGTTCTCTAAGGTCGAGGAACGCACTGGCGCTCGAGTGGCTTTCGTATCTCGTCTCTCTAGGGTTGTTCCAGCAAGACAGCACTTCGTGGTCCAGGAGAACGATCTGCTGATCGTTGGGACCGACGGGAAAGACAATGCGGGCATCCGGGACATTCTGGCCGGTACCCCGAATGCGGCTAGCTGAAGGTAGGGGGAACCTGTGAGGATTCTTGTCGTCGGAGCCGGGGCGGTTGGACGCGCCACCGCCAACCAACTAATTGCGCACGGCCACTATGTGACCATCGTTGACCGAGACCCCGATGCCATCAAAGTGTCGCTTGTTCCTGAGGCCGACTGGGTCCTAGCGGACGCGTGCTCGCCAACTGAGCTTGAGGAAGCGGGAGCCCGCGAAGTGGATGCGGTCGCGGCCGTCACGGGGGATGACAAGGTCAACCTGGTTGTTTCGTTGCTGTCCAAGACTGAGTTCGGGGTTCCGCAGGTCATTGCCCGCGCCAATCACACGGCTAATGAGTGGATGTATAACGAGAGCTGGGGAGTTGATGTACTTGCGTCTACCCCGCGTGTCCTGACCGCGCTGGTAGAAGAGGCGGTTTCAGGTGGAGACATGATTCAACTCATGGCTCTGGGAAGCTCAACCGCTTCGGTCTACCGGGTTGAGGTTCCGCGTCACTCCGCGGTAATTGGAATGGAACCCCGCAGAATCCAGCTTCCCGGCGACTTGATTTTGGGTGCCCTGATTAGGGCTGAGGAAACCGTTGCGCCAGAAGATGTTGCAGAGGTCGAGGCGGGTGACCAGCTGATTGTGATCTGTGGCCGTAACAGTGAACCTGCACTGGTCGAACTAGAGACCCTGATCCGCTAGGTAGCTTCAGCCTCAGTCGGACTCGACTACCTTTTCGGCGACTTCCTCAAGGTTTCCAGCTTGCCCCTCGTCTGGTTTCTTGCTGGCAACCGGGGCAAATGCACGCAGAAGCACCCAGGTCAACCAACCGGCAACCGCGAACAGTGGTAGACCCATGACCAGTTTGAGAACCCCTAGGCCAACGACCTGGCCGCCGAAGTAAAGCGGAGCCTGGACTCCGAGACGCAGTCCGAAAACAAGCACCCAGACCCAGGTGGCGTAGGTAGCTCGCTTGCGGAGCAGAGGTGCCCACTCAGCCGTTTTCCAGTCATCTGGCAGACCAACAGCGAACTCCATGAGGAGGAGCAGCGCCGGACGCCGCACAATTAGGGAGATCAGCATCGCAACCAGGAAGGCCGCGTTCGTGATCAAACCCCACGCGAAGTAGTTCTCAGCCTGCCCCGACAGGGCTGCCCAAACCACACCGATCAGTACGCCAAACATTCCCGCAAAAGCCTGTGAGAGTGTAGAACGCTGGAACAGGCGAGCAATAACAAAGACCGCTGCGAGTCCTCCTGAGAGAACCAGGGGCCAGAGAAGCCCGCGAGTGGCAACGTAGGCGACGACAAAGACCAGGCCCGGAGCTAGTGACTCCACGGCTCCGCGCCAACCGCCAATGGAGTCAACGACAGAGAACTCCTGACGGTCAAGCTGCCTAACCCACCCGCTGTTGCCACCTAGGGGCACGGACTGCGTTCCTTCTGACTTGGCGTCTGGTGGTCCGTCTAATGAGGAGATCTCCTCGGACATATGGTTGTCGCCTTCCGTGGGCATCAGGAGTCCTGATACCAGATGATTGTGTATGACGGCTCTAGCATGCGTGGAAGATCGTGGGAGCCTGTCAGGGTGCCTGTGAGCTCGAGGATTGAACCGATGGTGGCACCGGGAATGCTCTCCCGGCCATGCCACACAGCAGTGAGCTTATCTCCGTTTTCATCCTCAATGATCAGGTGAACGGCCCTGCCTGCCGAGGTCTCTTCCACACTAATCTCAGTGACGATGCCAGCGATTGTGCAAATCTCTCGAAGAGAACATTCGGCAATCGGTCGTCGGTCGGGGCTGAGGTCACAGGACTGAAGTGGAAGCACCTCTTCGTTCGAGAGCTTCGGCTCGTCTGCAGAGGGAAAGAAGCGGCGGCGAAAATCAGCGAGGTTCATCTAGGGCCGCGGCATCGCGAGGAAGGCTGAGTGGGAGGACCTCAAAGCGAATACGGGGCGAGTCCCCACGATTCACTATCAGCTGGTCAATCAGTGCTTCGCAAGCTTCAGTTTGCGCCTGGTCACCGGCAGCAGCGGCACCGGCTATGTCGAGGCGTGCCACCCAGCGCGGCCCCTCAACACCGATGATTCGAAGCGGTGAGAAACCTCGGGTGCCATCGGGAAGGACAGCACCGACCCGGGCGTGAAGCTCAGTTCCGTACGGTCC
>CAMFDH010000245.1 GCA_945949035.1 uncultured Actinomyces sp. | reverse complement strand
CCAGTGCCGGTGCCGCTGATGGTGCCAGCCTGTTTCCCAACCTTGTCGAGGACGCGATTGTTCCCTCAGCGACCACCCTCGATCCCCGGTAGAGGACCAGCGACTGGCCTGGGGCCACCCCACGGATCGGCTCGGCAAGCGTGACGACGAGGTGCTCTCCCCCGTCCTCGACCACCTGCACGGAGGTGACCACCGACGGTGTTCCGTGGGCTCGGATCTGGGCTGTCAGTACCTCGGAAGGCACCTCGTTCAGTCCGCGTCCGTCCATCGTCGCCCCGAAGGCGACCTGCGCGTGCTCGTCCACTGCCAGTTCGGACGGACCTGACTGCCACACCAGGTTGCGGGTGGTGATGGTATCGACGGACAGGAGCGTCGATTCACCCACCACGACCGTGTTTGTCGAAGGATCGGTGCCGAGGACGTACCTGGGCTGACCCGACTCCGAGGGACGACCGATACGCAGTCCCTTGCGCTGACCAATCGTGAAGCGGTAGTACCCGTCGTGCTCGCCGAGGACGTTGCCCTCTGTATCAACGATGTCTCCCGGGGCGGAACCAAGGTGCCTCTCAAGGAACCCGCCGGTATCACCGTCCGGGATAAAGCAGATGTCATAGGAGTCTGGCTTGTTGGAGACCCCCAGTCCGCGAATCTCCGCCTGCTCGCGAACCCAGGCTTTGTTAGGAGCCTCACCGAGAGGGAGGAGGACATGCGACAGATCCTCGCTGCCCATCACCGCCAGAACATAGCTCTGGTCCTTCAGCTCGTCGTTGCCGCGGTGAAGTTCCGGGCCCGACTCTCCGTGGATGAGCTTGGCGTAGTGTCCGGTGCAGACCGCATCGAACCCGAGGGCAAGTCCTCGCTCCAGCAACTCCCTGAACTTGACGAACTCGTTGCAACGCACGCAGGGGTTCGGGGTGTGTCCAGCCCGATACTCACTGAGAAAGTCATCAATCACAGCGTCCTCGAACTGCTGTGAGAGATCCCAGACGTAGTAGGGAATCCCCATGATTTCAGCCGCGCGCGCGGCATCCTGTGAGTCCTCGAGGGAACAGCAGCCCCGCGAGCCCACCCGACATGCCTGGGGTTCGCTTGACAGTGCCATGTGAACAGCCGTGACATCGTGGCCGGCCTCGACAGCCAGCGCGGCGGCAACCGCTGAGTCAACCCCGCCTGAAAGAGCCGCGAGTACCCTCACCGCTCACCTCTTCTCTCTGTTCTTATAGAGGTATCTGCATCCAAGATGTGCAGACTACCTACTGTCAAAGCGATCCATACGCTGGGCCTGTTCGAGGGCGTGCGGCAGCGCGCCAAGGAACGTGTCGATATCGCCCGTAGTTGTTGACTTGCCCATTGAGACCCGCAGGACCCCCCGGGCCTCACGGTCGTCCCTTCCCATGGCCAGCAGGACCGAGGACGGCCTTGTGACACCGGCGTGGCAGGCGGATCCGGCCGAGACGTGAACTCCCTGGCGGTCCATCTCCAAGAGGAGAACCTCGGGGTGGGACGTCGGAAGGCTCAGATGCACGATTGAGGGTACCGAGTTTGCGGAGGTGGTCAGTGTGACCCCTGCTGGAAGATGGGAAACCAGGTGATCACGGTGCTGCGCTGCCCTTTCGGCGCGCTCAGCCACCTCGGCTACCGCCTCTTCCGCAGCAACGCTCAACGCGACCGCCCCTGCGACATCGGGGGTGCCCGAACGTCTGCCACTTTCGTGTCCCCCGCCCAGCCTGTCAGTGACCAGGTTGACCCCGCGCTTCGCAAGTAGCGCACCCGTACCAACCGGCGCCCCAAACTTGTGTCCGCCAAGAGTGAGCAGGTCGAGGTCGAGGTCGGCGAACGAGAGTGGAAGATTGCCCACCGCCTGGGTGGCATCGGTGTGAACCCGCGCAGACGGGGCAAGTTCACGGACCTTTGAAATCAGCCCGGAGAGGGGTTGGATCACCCCGGTTTCCGAACAGACCAGTCCGACGGACGCCAGGGCCAGCCTGCGCCCGCCGACAAGACCCTCCAGACCCTCCAGCTCAACGACACCCCGGTTATCAACAGGAATGATCTCCTGGGCTATGCCGAATGCCTGCAAAGCTGCCTTCTGCTCCCGTACCGCAGGATGCTCAACCGCCGAAGTCAGCCAGATCCACTCGCCGACCTCACCCGACTTCACGCCCTGGTCGCGGACGAAGCGGGCAGCACCGGTCACTCCCAGTGCCGCAGATTCCGTGGCTCCCGAAGTAAAGATCACCTCGGGTCGCTCTGCTCCCAGGGCCACCGCGAGGCGCTCACGGGCATCCTCAAGCAGCAGTCGTGCAGCCCGACCCCCGGAGTGCAGGGAGCTGGGGTTACCGGGACTGCTCGCCAGTTTCTCCGCAGTCTCAACCCAGGCGAGTCGAGCCGACTCCCGCATCGGGGTCGTGGCAGCGTGATCCAGGTAGACCGGCAACATCGGATATCTCGTTGACGCTCGGACTTAGCCGAGCTGCTCGAAGGTCTCAAGAAGCTGGGGTACGACCTCGTTGAGGTCACCGACCACAGCGAAATCTGCCAGCTCCAGGATCGGGGCATCCGGGTCGTCCACCACGGCCACGATCACCTCGGATCCGAGCATGCCGCAGGTGTGGTGAACAGCGCCCGAGACACCAAGCCCGATGTAGAGCTTGGGCGCCACAGAGACACCGGTCTGGCCGATCTGGGCGGAACGTGCCACCCAGCCTTCATCACAGGCAACCCGTGTTGCCCCGACCGCGCCTCCGAGGGCATCAGCCAGCTGCTCCACCAGCGTGAAGTCACCGTCGACACCCCGACCACCAACCACGACGACATCCGCGTCACTGAGGCTGATGCGGGTCCCCTTGGGTTCACTCCGACTTGAGACGACCTCAACCCCGAGGGCGCCGGGTGAGAGCTCAGCGGTGATTTGCACCACCACTCCCTCACCGGCCGGACCCTCAGCGGGCCCAACACCAGGATTGAGA
>CAMFDH010000244.1 GCA_945949035.1 uncultured Actinomyces sp. | reverse complement strand
CTCACGAGTTGGGGCGGTGGCCGGCTGACGTGCTGTTAGATGAGTACGCGGCGGCCTGTTTGGATGCGACTGAGCCGCATTCGAAGTCTCGTAAAGGTAAGCCTCGCTCGGGGGTGTCGGGGGCTGAGTTTTCTATGTCGCACACGGGGGCTGAGTACGACGATGAAGGTGGTCCGTCCCGGTTTTTCCCGGTGTTTAAGTATCAGGCGAAGGCACCGCGAAAAGAGCGTCCCGAGGTTGATGGCGAGTTTTTCCCGACTGTGAAGCCGTTGGGGTTGTTGGCGTGGATGGTGCGTTTGGTGACTCCACCGGGGGGTGTGGTTTTAGATGTGTTTGCTGGCAGTGGCACGACTGGGGAGGCTGCGAGCCTTGAAGGGTTCGATTCGATCCTGATTGAAGAGGACCCCAAACATCTGCGGTTCATTGAAAAGCGGCTCGGGGACGCGGGGGTTGGCTACGAGGTCGAGGTGTTAGCCGATGCTGAGGGGATGCGAAGCTAAGACAGGTTTCCGGTTGCGTGCCAACTTTCGCGCAGTCGGCCTTTGCATGTCTTTCTTCCCGCGGTCAGGCCCCTTCTCCGTGCTGATACAGCTCGCCTTCAACCAGCTTTACTGGGACTCGTATCTGTCGGGCTATTTCTGCTGCCGAGATCCATTTCTGTTTGGGCAGATCACCAATTTGTTTCTTTTGTTGGCGCGTGAGTTTTTGCTTTGGCCGCGGTGTGGTTAGCCAAATGTCGTTGTCATCGGCGATGCGTTGGAGTGCTTTGCGGTTGCGTATCCCTAGTGCTTGGGACACTTCGGTGAGGGTTTTCCCTCCGTGTGCTGTTTTGCGTAGTTTGTCTACAAATTCTTTGGGTGGGTTGGCGTAGGGGTCGTGGCGGTCCAGTGTCCTTTGGACGGTTGAACGTGTTACGCCGGTCTGTTCAGATATTTCTCTGACCGTGTGGAACTGGAGGGCAAGTTTCAGTATCTGTTCGGTTTGGGTTTGGGTGATACGTGGGGGCGCCCCCATGGTGGCTGGCAGGAGTGGGACGCCGGCTTCTGCGGCGATGGCGCGTACGCGCGGCGCGCTTATGCCGGTTTCCTGGCTGATTTGTGTGGAGGTGTGTCCGCGTTTCGCTAGCGCGATCACTTCTTCTTTGACGTGTGCGGGGACACCTCGGGTGGAGCGGGCGAAGGCGATGCCGTGTTCTTTTTCGAGTTTGCCAAGGGCGTGGGTGGTGAGCCCTAGTTGGCGTGCCGCCTGGGTTAGATAGACGCCGTTGCCGGCTAGTTGCTTCGCTTGCTCTATGATCTCTGCCGTAATTGGTTTAGGTGGGAACCGTATTTCCCCTGCGGCAGATACCCTCACCATGTCCATGTCTGATAGCCCAAGTTTCTGGGCTGCTTGGAGTTGGCTGTAGCCCTGCTTGGCGAGTTTGCGGGCTTGCGTAACGATTTTTGGGTTTTGCTCAGGATACTTTTTTGGTGTCTTTTTGAGGTTATTTCGTTTCTGGATTTCGTAGACGGAGGCGGTTGAAATACCTAGTTCGTTCGCTATATGTGCAGTGGTTTCGCCCTGTCGTAGCAGTTTCCGTACGCGGGCGATGTTGTCGGGGTTGTCGACTACGCGGCGTCTTTTAGGTGGTGCGGGCATGTAGTGAGTATACGTGCAAGATACGGGGGTGTGTGGTGTTGTCCGTGTGCTGCCGGCATGACTCTCTTTGACTGTCCCACAAGTAGGTGTATGGATACTTTTGTGCCTCCTCCCCCGCTGCTTGTGCGGGATCTGATTGCTGCGGACACGGGGTTTATCGGCGAGGTTTTCCGGGCGGCTGAGTCTGGTCTGACCCCTGAACAGTTGGCGGCGCAGAAGGGGCATCGGAACTCTTTTGCGGCGAACAGGTACGCTAAAGCGATCCGTGTTCTCACTGGGGATTTGCAGCCCAGTCAGGTGCGCCCCGCGGCGTTGAAGGTCGCCTACTATCCGGCTCGTCGGTGGGTCAGCATGTCAGGTTTGTGGGATGCGGAGCGGGCGCGCCTAGAGCTCGTTCTGGACCATGCCCTGAAGTCCACTGATGTGAAAGGGTCTGGGGTGACACAGCTCGACCCTGGCGTGTACGTGTACTCTTACCCGCTGTACTTAGATAATCCTGTGGACCCTGTAGGTGAGCGCACCTTGTTTAAGGTGGGGGCGTCGGCGAAGTCTGTGGCGGGCCGGCTCGCGTCTCAGTCGCGGCACACTGAGATCCCCGAGGAAATACAGTTGCTGCGCGTATATCCGTGTGGGAATGCTTTTGAGGTGGAGTCGAAGTTTCACGAGATCCTGTCGGCGGCTGGACACTGGCATAGCCAGACCAACGGTGGGGCCGAGTGGTTTCTAACTAAGTTGGAGTTGCTGGATGCGATCGCGTCGGCACTGGGGGTGCGTTCAGGGTCCTAGCTGTGTCGCGGTCACGCTTTCCCAACAGGGCGTACCAGATTCTTCTAGGTGTCCGCCGGTTGACGCATCCTTGCAACGGCTTCTTGTACTTTTGCACTCGCTTCCGCGAGCCTTTCTGGGTAGTCCGCGAAGGTTGTGTCGAGTGGGATGAGTATTCTTTGCCGGGCCTGCCCGTCCGCGCCTGTTGATACCCAGTTTTGGGAGTGTCTGTCGTCGTCTTGTAGTGTCCAGCCGCAAGCGTTAAGTGTTTCGGCGAGGTGTGTCGGGTCGGGTTGGGGGCCGTTGTCACGTTTACCTTTCCGCGGGGCGTTGTCATGGTCACGTTGCCGCGAACTGTCACCTTTTCCTTGTTTACTGATCCACTCTTGGGCGAGTACCCAGGTGGCCGCGAATATGGGGACGGTGAGTATCCAAGGGGAGGTGGTGCCTTGGGCGACCCCTATGGCTCCTACTGCGAATGCGGCGGGAAGGAGGGTGAGGATGGTGGTGGGTGTGCTGTCTGTTTGATTCATGTTCAAGTCTCGGTCTTTTGCTGGGTTTTGGGCTGAC
>CAMFDH010000243.1 GCA_945949035.1 uncultured Actinomyces sp. | reverse complement strand
TAGGCCGTCGGCATAGAGACGTGCCGCCTCTCCCCGTAGCTCTCGTGAATGTTCTGGGGCTATGCTCGGATGACCCGCTCGCCGAGCAATCTCTCGCACCGTCGCCCGATGGACGTTGAATCTTGTTGCCAGTTCCTGAACCGGTACGCCCTCGGCGTACCCAACGAGTAGTTCTTCGCGATTCGAGGCACTCAAACGGGTTTGAGACCTACTCGAATTTTCACGCACCGGACCCCTGGAATCTGTCGTGCGAGGGGTACCAGTGCGCTGCCGCTGTGTCTTCGATCCCTTGAGAACACGCGAAATCAGCGTTCTTCGTGGTTTGGTGGGGTTTGAGAAGTACCTACGGAGGCCCACTCGAAGTTTTCATTGCAATGACGCCGAATACTCGATTCCCTAAGTGCTTGTGCGCCACGTTATTTCCACTTGACTCAATGGGTGCGCGCCAGTTCGTCCTCGACAAACTTCTGTCTAGAAGTGCCACTGCGAGCGCAAGTACTGCACGAACTCTTTCCTGAAGAAGATGATCATGCCCAACGTTAGTGACAGGCCTAGTAGGGCGGCGGCGATGACTAGCCAGGGGTAGGGGATTACCCAGGTGAAGCAGAGGGGGACCAAGGCGATCGCACCGATAGTTAGTGTCACGATGAATCCAAAGACACCGGCGGGGCCCCGTGTGCGCAGCCGGTAGCCGAGAGTCACCGCTGCGGCAAGTAGCGCGACGATAAGAAGTGACGGGACGATGTAGGCCAGGGACCACCCGCTCCACCCAGTCCGGATATCTAGCACGACCAACAGCAAGGAAAGTGCCAAAATCTGCAGTACGAGGCGGAAGCCCGTTCGCCCCCGTGACAGCACAGTGTCGCCGATTGTCAGCCAGGCATAAGCCAAGATCGGTAACACAGTCAACATCCACCAGCCATCCTCAGAAGCGAGGGAGTTCGCCGCAACGACAGCTACCGCTGCTGTTGCAAAAGTGAGATTGGCAATTTTGCGTATTTGACGCCGCCTCTGTTTGCGAACAAAGGCCAAATAGGACGGATAGGTGGGAGGCGATTGGTTCTCCGCGCTGGGCACCGTCAGAGCGTTGCCACAAATCGGGCAGCGCGCTAAAGCGGTATCAATGTCACTTTGACACTGCGGGCAGACCTGAGTCGTGAACATCAGACGCCCCACCGATTACTGGTGAGTCGAATGGGACCTGAGACTTCAGTCTTGAGAATATCCACGTAGGCCCGAATGAAGTCGGCCTCAACGATCGAACGGGAAAACGTGATCGTACAATACGGGCCATAAGACACACTGGCCAGATTGATGGGAGTCTCAGCCCCCGGGTAGAGGTGGAAGTCCAATCTCTCCACCAGCGGGGTCATTTGCGGGGGTAGCTTCACCAATCCCAAGTTCGACAGTGTCATGCTGGTTGCGCCTTGACCGTAACGGTTGAATCCGTAGCGAATAGCGGAACGCTTAATGAGATTGGGCGTGAACCGTGAGGCCAGATTTCTATCAAAACGCATCGTCTCAGTCACAAAGCGAGCAAGTGATGCTTTGGTTAGTTTCTGTGCCATTTCTGCCCGCACCGCTGTGGCGACTTCTGCGAGTGGCAATGATGGGTCGGTGTGCCCTCCGATATTTACGACGACAAAGAAATTTCGTAAGGACTTGGATGGAAAAACCTGTCGTAAGTTGACCGGCAAAGAGATGATGAATGGCAGATTATTTGGACCGGGCAAAGTGACAGCAAGCGCCTTTAATGCCACGGCAGCCATGAGCGCAGTAACGGATACTTCGAGGCGTTTGCTGGCCTCTTTCAGGCTTGCAGTTTCCATTACTGCTTCCACCACATTGTGTCCGGCGGGATCAAATGGTGTTCCCTCAATGTGTCTGGCGCGCGGGGCACTCTCTAACTTCGGCCCAGCGATCTCCAGGCAGTACTCTCGGTATTGGACGAAGCTATCAAAGTCCTCTCCAAGCCTCGGTAGGCTGTCGGCGGGAAGTACGGCTCCATCTGCAAGAATCTCTATCCCCAGCTCAGCAAAATAGCTGTGCAGTAGTGTCTTGAGGAACTCGAGTGCTCCTGTTCCATCGGTGAGCGCATGGAAGAACTCAACACTTATTCGCTTTTCAAAATAGAGAACCCGCAGCAAATGAGCTCCGGGTCCTCTTGAACGAATGGGAAAACAGGGGTAGTCCGTTTCCTCTTCGATCACCAGGGGAGCGTGGTTGCGCGCAAGGAAATGCCAGAAGAATCCACCCGAGAGTCTGACGTTGAACTTCTGGTACCGCTGCATGGTTTTCAACGTGGCAGCTTGGAGAACCTCTGGATCAATGACCTGCATTAGCGTGGCTGACAACCGGAAAGTCGAACTGTTAGTGTCGTTGCCAACTGTCGCATAGAGTTTTCCCGCGTGGTCCAGTCTGGTCCACATCTAGCTCACCCCCTGCGGTTTTGCCTAGCTTCCACGGTAACCCAGGACGACAAGGATATGACCTTCAACTTTTTGGCATTATTCCATCCAACGCTTGCAGTTCATTTGGTGGTGCCCGTTCATGAAATCGGGTCGTGAGACCAGAGATCCCATCTTGGATAGAGCGGTGTACTGGAAGTTCAGGTTCTCAGCAGTTGGTGAGGGGCCGAGCTGTGCCTTGAGCCAAAGCTGATGTCCCGCTCCACTCGAGGGCAGCTTTAATGGGTCTCCATTGCTACTTTCACCTGGGTGAGTCAGAGTCGGGCAAGAGATTACGTCGTGACTTGGCCCTCTACGGGTACCCTGGTCCTCTGCAGGTGGTGATTTGGGCAGATAATGGCCGGAAACGGCACTGTTGGAGGACCGCGGAGCCTACGGAGAACCAAGAAGCCCCAGCCCGCCGACTTGGCCTTTTTAGGACCTATATCACATGCTAGCGTGTCCTCTGGTGGCTCAGTGAGATCGCCTGGGCTGCGCGTGAAGGGAACTGGAGTGGCTGACGAGAACGTTTGGGAG
>CAMFDH010000242.1 GCA_945949035.1 uncultured Actinomyces sp. | reverse complement strand
CGATCACCTGGTCAAACCCAACACTGCCCTTTGGGAGACCTAAGCACTGGTTGGCCTGTGATGAGCACCGCGTCACCCTGGAGAAGTACCTCGCATATCGTGACTTCCCCCAGGAAACCCGGACCCTGGCGTCCTTCCTCTCATCCGAGGACGGCCGAGAGGGTGGCGAGTCGAAGTCAACCGGGATACGCCAGGACTAACGGACCTCCACCAGCTCCAGGTAGTCGTCGTCCCACAGGTCCTCATCCCCATCGGGTAGCAGCAGGACACGCTCCGGGTGTAGAGCCTCCACCGCGCCCGGGTCATGGCTGACGAGGACGACGGCGCCCTCATAGGAGTCCAGGGCCCCCAGAACTTCCTCACGGGACGCTGGATCCAGGTTGTTCGTGGGTTCGTCGAGAAGCAGGACGTTGGCCGCCGAGACAACCAGGGCTGCCAGTGCAAGACGCGTCTTCTCACCACCCGAAAGAACCGAAACCGGCTTACCGATGTCATCGGCTGAGAAGAGGAACTGCCCGAGCACCGAACGCAGCCGTGTGTCATCAAGCTCCGGTGCAGCTGCTCGCATGTTCTCTTCAACCGACTTCGCCGGGTCCAGCGTCTCGTGTTCCTGGGCGTAGTACCCCAGCTTCAAGCCGTATCCCGGGGTCACCTCACCAAGATCGGGAGTTTCCAGACCCGCAAGGATCCGCAGGAGCGTTGTTTTACCGGCACCGTTCTCTCCGAGGACGACCACCTTCGCGCCCCGGTCGATCGCAAGGTCAACATCGGTGAACACCTCAAGTGAGCCGTAGGACTTAGAGAGATGCTGTGCCGTCAGGGGCACTCGACCACAGGGAGCGGGATCAGGGAACCGCAAGCGAGCCACCTTCTCCTCAGCACGCTCCGTGCCGGCAACCTCCCTCAGTTCGGCAGCTCGGCGAAGCATCTGCTGAGCCGCGACCGCCTTGGTTGCCTTGGCCCGCATCTTCTCACCCTGAGCCTGCAGGACCTCTGCCTTACGCAGCGCATTCTGGCGTTCCTTGCGGCGTCGCCTCTCATCCTCGGCACGGGTCTTCAGGTAGGCATCCCACCCCATGCGGTACACCTCAAGCTCTGCGCGGTTGGCATCCAGGTAGAAAACCTGGTTGACGACATCACGGACAAGGTTTACGTCATGGCTGATCACAATGAGGGCACCGGAGTATCCCTTGAGCCAGTCCCTCAGCCAGATGATTGAGTCGTGGTCAAGGTGGTTGGTGGGCTCATCCAGCAGTAGTGTCTCGGCCTCGGAGAACAGCACCCGGGCCAGTTCAACCCGGCGCCGCTGCCCACCCGACAGAGTGTGGAGGGGCTGCCCAAGGATTCGCTCATCCAACTTGAGGGCAGAGGCAATCTGGGCGGCCTGCCCGTTGGCTGCCCAACCACCCTTCTGAGTGAACTCATGATCCAGGCGCACATAGCGTTCCATGGCCTTGATCTGCCGGTCCCCCTCAAGGGTCGCCATCTCGTGTTCGGCCTTCTGGATGCGCCGCAGCAGTGCATCGATTCCCCGCACAGAGATAATCCGCTCGTGGGCGGTTTGATCTCTGTCACCCTCGCTCGTGTCTTGCGGCAGGTAGCCGATGGCACCACCGCGGTTGATCTTGCCGTTGAACTCCGCTGCGCCCTCATCAGCCACACCGGCAAGAAGACGCATCATGGTCGTCTTTCCCGCGCCGTTACGGCCAACCAGACCAACCTTGGCGCCGGGACCGACGGCGAACGAAACCTGATGGATCAGCTCACGTGGGCCGATACGAAGATCAAAATCCTGGACACTAATCACCAGGGCAGTCTAACCGAGGCTGACCGGCCCACCGCCGAGCAGGCACAATGGAACGCGTGACAAGCAACTCTCCCAGAACTCAACCGAGCGCCAGCGCCTACACAACCATTGCGGTTACCTTCGTGGCGCTCCTACTCATCTCAAACATAGCTGCCACAAAGCTCTTCGGGCTGAGCATCGGACCGACCACCCTCATCTTTGATGGCGGGGCAATTCTCTTCCCATTCACGTATGTCCTGGGTGATGTCCTGGCTGAGATCTATGGGTTCACGAAGACCCGCTTCGTCATTCTCCTGGGGTTTGCCGCCTCAGCGCTTGCGGCCATCGTCTTTCTACTGGTTCAGGCACTCCCACCAGCCGCTGCCTATGAGAATCAGCAGGCATTCGAGGCCGTCCTCGGCTTCGTACCGAGAATCGTTGCCGCCTCCTTGATGGCCTATCTGGTGGGGCAACTTCTGAATGCCTACGTCCTCGTCAAGATCAAACAGAGGTTCGGGGAAAAGAGGCTTTGGGTACGTCTCCTCGGTTCCAGTGTGATTGGTGAGAGCGCCGACACCCTGGTCTTCTGCACCATCGCCTTTTACGGGGTCTTGACCGGCGCAAGTTTCTGGAACTATGTCCTTGTTGGTTTTGCCTACAAAATTATCTTTGAGATCGTGCTGATGCCGGTCTCCTACAGTGTGATTCGGCTGCTGCAGCGCCGAGATGAAAGGACCGACCTTGACTGAGTGGATTACGAAACCGGTCGGGGATGCCCCGTCATCCCACTGGCCCCAGCCACTGGAGCCCTTCCCGAACCCCAAGTCAGACGCAGGTGAGGGTCCCGGAGAATCTCCACTCCAGAAGGACAGGGGCTTCGATATTGAGGCCCGGTCGGAAAAGGGCCGCGGTCTGGGTAGGGCCGGAGTCATTCACACTGCTCACGGCGATATCAAGACGCCTGCGTTCATCCCGGTGGGGACCAAGGCCGATGTGAAGGGGCTCGTTCCCGAGCAGATTGCAGGAACAGGCGCGCAGGCCGTCCTCGCGAATGCCTACCACCTCTACCTGCAACCCGGGTCCGACATCGTCGACGAGGCCGGTGGGTTTGGCAGCTTTATGCACTGGCCCGGCCCCACCTTCACAGATTCAGGTGGCTTCCAAGTTCTCTCAATGGGAGCCGGGTTCAAGAAGGTCCTCACGGC
>CAMFDH010000241.1 GCA_945949035.1 uncultured Actinomyces sp. | reverse complement strand
TGCGTTCGTGACCCGAGAAGGTGTGAACGACGTACCAGTCACCCCCCTGGTCCTCAAACTCTTCGCGAAGAGCCTCAAGGGGATCCATCTCTTCCTCAGGCTGAGCGGGGTTAATGTGAGCCTCTCCGGCCTCGTCCTCAGCGATTGCTTCGGCCGCCGCGGCCTCTTCGGCCTCAGCATTCTCATTCACTACCTCTGGACCTGCCACAGCCGAATCTTCAGCGTCGTCAAACCCCTGCAGCTGCGCATCAACGGCTGCTACCGCATCAACGTCGTCATCCATGTCAACACCACTGAAAATTTCGTCGGCCATTGCCCGTCCTCCCGATTACCTGTGCTCCGTCAGTTGCGGGCACATAAGTGCAGTTTCAAAAAACCCGCCTGCAGATTCCTGCTGGCGGGTTCTTGATTACTAACCAAATACTATCTTAGACAACTCTTTCGATCCAAGATCTATAAGGCCGGTGAAGAGCATCATCAATGCCACAAAAACTATGACCACTAGGAAGTAGGTCCACAGCTCTTCCTTAGACGGATAGGTGACCTTCTTCATCTCAGCCACAATCTGGCGGACAAACAACGCGATGCGCTGGAAGATATTGGGTTTGGTTTCAGCCGGACGATCATCGCGCTTACGGGTGGCACCGGACTTAGTCCGGTCCTTAGGCGCAGACGCACCGTTCGGATTCGCCTCCGGCAACAGCTCGCCATCACCGGGAAGGCTGGTTGTCTGGCTCATATCGATCTCCAGTGCTCGTCCATTAACTGGTTCCTAGACTAGCAACGGAACCCCCACAAGGAGCAGGGCAGGCGAGACTCGAACTCGCAACCGCCGGTTTTGGAGACCGGTGCGCTACCAATTGCGCCACTGCCCTACACACTTTCCCGGGATCGCCAGGCAAGTGCTTGACCGAGTGTAATAGCGCCGCGGACCCCTGTCTAATCCGCTCGCGTCCCCATCGTTCCAACGACGTGAAAATTGGCCCAAAACTGGGAGGAAGACGATCCAGAGTTTCCAAATTTGTGTCCAATGCAACCTTGGGGGCAATCATCTGGCAACCTTGGGTTATGAGTAAAAAGCCGATTCACCGCGTCTCCAAGAGACTCTCAGCCATCACCCCGTCAGCAACACTTGCCATTGACGCCAAGAGCAAGGCACTGAAGGCAGCCGGTCAGCCAGTGATCAACTTTGCACCCGGCGAACCTAACTTTGACACGCCGCGAAACGTGGTTGAGGCCGCACTTGCGGCCACCGAGGATCCGACCTCGTACCGCTACACCCCAGGTAACGGCCTCCCGGCACTGCGTGAGGCAGTCGCGCAGTCAATCGGCATGTTTGGGGACACCGTTCCTGCAGCCACCGACGTCCTCATCACCAACGGTGGTAAGCAGGCGGTCTACCAGGCGTGCGCGGCGATCATTGACGAGGGCGATGAGGTGCTGCTCCCAGCCCCCTACTGGACCACCTACCCGGAAACCGTGAAGCTTGCAGGCGGCGTTCCCGTTGATGTTGTCGCCGATATCTCTACCGGATACAAGGTCACGGTGGAACAGCTTGAGGCAGCCCGCACCGACAGGACAATCGCCCTGATCTTCTGCTCGCCCTCAAACCCAACCGGCGCTGTCTACTCACCCGAAGAGGTCACGGCGATTGGCCAGTGGGCCCTCGAGAACGGGATCTGGGTCATCGCCGACGACATTTACGAGGCCCTGGTCTACGACGGAATCGAGGTGCTACCGATGTACCGCGCGGTTCCCGAGCTGGCGAACCAGATGGTCGTCCTCAGCGGTGTCGCAAAGAAGTACGCCATGACGGGTTGGCGGGTGGGCTGGATGGTCGGCCCCACCGATGTCATTAAAGCCGCGGGGGCCCTGCAGTCGCACCTGACCTCCAACGTCAACAACATCGCCCAGAAGGCCGCCATAGAGGCGCTGACCGGACCCCAGTGGGCCGTCGAGGAAATGCGGGAGGCCTTCGACCGGCGCCGCAAGCTGATCGTCTCGATGCTGCGGGAGATTCCTGAGTTTGATACCCCGATGCCCGAGGGCGCCTTCTACGTTTACTCCTCGGTAAAGGGCGCGCTGGGCCGCGAGATCAACGGGAAGGTTGCGAACACCTCATCGGAGCTGGCCGACCTCATACTGGATGAAGCGCTGGTCGCCGTGGTTCCGGGCGAAGCATTCGGAACCCCCGGATACATTCGCCTCTCCTACGCGGTCTCTGACGACGACCTCATCGAAGGAATCACCCGCATCCGCAAGCTGCTCGCCTAGGCGTCCGCCACCCGCGGCGGTTATGGAAGACTTGAAGCATGAGTTCGAAGCGCAGTCACCCCGAGTTGTTCTCCGCGCCCGCTCCGCTTGCGGAGCCCCGTGGCACGGTCCTGCTAGCCCACGGCTTTGGTGAACACCGGGGGCGGTACACCAGGTTCATCACCGCCCTGAATGAGGCCGGCTATGACGTGTGGAGTTTCGACTTCACGGGGCACGGCGCCTCGGCCGGGCGACGCGCAACCGTGGATGTCCGCAGGCTGATCGGCGAGCACATTGAGGCTCGGCGCGAGGTCCTAGAGCAGGCGCGGACACCTGAGCTACTCCTGTTCGGGCACTCTATGGGTGGCCTGATCACCCTGGCTTCAACACTGATCAACCCGACGCGGGTGACCGCGGTGGCGGTCACTGGTCCGGCCCTGGCCCCCAAGCCTCCGGTCACGCCCCTGCTGGCCTCCCTGGGGGCCCGTGCGGGTGCGCTGCTGCCCTGGGTCAAGACCGTCAACCTGGACACGAACCTGCTGTCGCGGGACCCCGGTGTCATCGCGGACTATGAGGCCGACCCGCAAGTGTTCCACGGCCGGGTTCCCCTGCTGACGGGGGCATCTATGGCCGCCCAGGGACGCCAGACCATCGATCACGCCAAGATCCTGGCCCGACCCGTCCTCATCCTGCACGGTGAGGCCGACGGTTTGGCAGATGTGGCCGGCTCAATCGAGTTCGCAGA
>CAMFDH010000240.1 GCA_945949035.1 uncultured Actinomyces sp. | reverse complement strand
TGTTGTCGTTGATGAGGACGCCCGTAAGAATGCGGCTGTTCTCAAGCGCTTCGGTGGATCACCCATCGGCAACTCAAGAGTGAAGCTCACGAACGCCAAGGACCTTGTCAAGCGTGGATTGGTTGAAGAGGGACAGAATCCCCTTGAAGTTGCGGCCGATCAGCTCAAGGCAGACCAGGTGGATGTTCTGCACACCATTGGTGGCGATGACACAAACACCACGGCAGCCGACCTTGCGGCATACCTCCACTCCAACGGCTATGAACTGACTGTTGTGGGCCTTCCGAAGACTATCGACAACGACGTGGTTCCCATCCGTCAGTCCCTCGGAGCTGACACCGCTGCCGAAGAGACTTCGAAGTTCGCGCAGAACATTATTGGTGAGAACCGTGTTGGCCCCCGGACACTGATTGTCCACGAAATCATGGGGCGTAACTGTGGTTGGCTCGCCGCCGCTGCGACCCGCAAGTACCGCGATTGGCTCGACCAGCAGGAATGGGTTCCCTCAATCGGACTGTCACGTGAGCGCTGGGATGTGGATGCCCTGTACCTCCCCGAAATGCACTTCAACCTTGATGAGGAGGCGGTACGCCTCAAGTCGGTGATGGATGAGCGCGGGAACGTCAATATCTTCATTTCTGAAGGTGCTGGTGTACCGGAGATCCTTGCTGAAATGGAAGCAAACGGCGAAGAGATTCGGCGCGACGCATTCGGACATGTTCGACTTGATGAGATCAACCCCGGCAAGTGGTTCAGTGAGCAGTTCGCTGCCCGACTCGGTGCTGAGAAGGTCATGGTTCAAAAGTCCGGATACTTCTCACGGTCTGCGGCCTCGAACGAGTACGACCTCGAACTGATCGGTGAGATGGCGGACCTTGCCGTCAAGTCTGCACTGGAAGGTGTTTCCGGAGTCGTAGGACACGATGAGGAAGATGGCGACAAGCTGAAGACAATCGAGTTCTCACGTATTGCCGGCCATAAGGCATTCGATGTCACCTCTCCCTGGTTCGTGGAGATGATGGCAGATATGGGGCAGCCTCTGGAAGCTGCCCCGGCAGAGTAGGGCAAACTTGACCAGACCCTGGGAGACGTGGCGCGCCGCGGAGGCGCGCCACCAGCCCGACTATCAGGATCCCGTTGAACTCAACGAGGTCGTCAGCACGCTTCGCCATCGCCCTCCACTGGTCTTTGCCGGTGAGGTCGATCATCTACGCAAGGAACTGGGTCGAGCAGGACGTCACGAGTCATTCGTTCTGATCGGGGGCGACTGCGCAGAGACTTTTGCAGAGTCCACCGCGAACCAGTTGCGCCTCAAGATTCAGACACTTCTGCAGATGGCCGTCGTGCTCACGTACGGCAGTTCAATGCCCGTGGTGAAGATTGGCAGAATTGCTGGCCAGTACGCGAAGCCACGCTCGTCCCCGTTTGAGGCGAGGGGAGAACAGGTTCTTCCCTCCTACCTCGGCGATGCGGTTAACTCCTTCGAGTTCACCGCCGAGTCACGCATTCATGATCCGAAGCGTCTCCTTGACACCTATAACGCGTCCGCTGCATCGTTGAACCTGATTCGCGCGTTCGCCAAGGGTGGCTACGCCGACCTTCGTCGTGTTCACGAGTGGAACCGCGGCTTTGCTGCTAACCCGGTGTTTGCGCGCTACGAGCAACTGGCTCAGGAGATTCACCGTGCCGTCCGCTTCATGGAGGCAGCCGGTGCGGACTTTGACTCGCTCAGGCAAGTTGATTTTTACTCCTCACACGAGGCTCTGCTGCTTGAGTACGAGTCTGCGTTGACTCGCATTGACTCCCGTACGGGGCTGCCCTATGACACTTCAGGGCACTTCCTGTGGATTGGGGAGCGGACGCGTGACGCCGACGGGGCGCACGTTGAGCTTCTGAGCCGGGTACGGAACCCAATCGGGGTGAAGCTGGGACCGACCTCGACCGCAGAGGACATCAAGAGGCTCACTGATCGCCTGAATCCGCAGGGCGAAGAGGGCCGACTGACCTTCATGGCCCGTATGGGTGCAGAAAAGATTGACTCTGCTCTTCCTCCGCTTCTTGAAGCCACGAAAGCAGATGGACGACCCGTTACATGGATATCAGATCCGATGCACGGCAACACCATTTCGACTGCGAATGGATTCAAGACGCGGGACTTCGACACCATCATGAGTGAGGTGAGGTCGTTCTTTGACATCCATGATGCGGTCGGAACCGTTCCAGCTGGTCTGCACGTTGAGCTAACCGGAGCTGATGTCACCGAGGTAATCGGAGGGTCCGAAGGCCTTGATGACCTGTCACTAGAGCAGCGTTACGAGTCCCTGGTTGACCCGCGCCTTAATCACCAGCAGTCGTTGGAAATCGCCTTCCAGGTTGCAGAGATGGCCGCAAGGGCAAACGAGGGGCAGACGTCGCCCACTTCTAGCCCCGAGGGCTTTGTAGACGATGACTGGCACCTTTTTGACACGTCGTCGCAGGCTGGACGTCTGCCCTAAACGACGGTGATCGTCACGGTTGAACCGCGTCGCTGAAGCTCCCCTCCAGCTGGACTCTGAGAGCCCACAATGCTGAAGAAGCCGGCGATGCGGTTCACCTCTACCTTGAATCCGGCACCTTCCAAGATTTGACGTGCCTCCTGCTCGCTACGGCCGTAGACATCTGGGACATTCACAAACTCGGGACCCTTGGAGATCACTATCCGCACGCTGTCCCCACGATAGAGAGTCTCTCCACCAACTGGGCTTTGGCTGACGACATTCCCTTCTGCAATGTCGTAGTTGTATTCCTCTGCGACCTCGACCTGTAGGTCGGCAGAACTAATTGCGGCCTCAGCGTCCTCCCGTGGAATATCGATCACCTCGGGGACTGAGATAGGTTGACGACCCTGCGAAACAATGATGTCAACCGCGGTGTCATGTCGAACACTTTGCCCTGCCTGGGGAACGGTGCGAATTACCGTGCCCGCAGGAACGTCCTCTGACCACTCATCAATCGTTCGTCCCGC
>CAMFDH010000239.1 GCA_945949035.1 uncultured Actinomyces sp. | reverse complement strand
ACGGCCGCGGGACAATCTCGAGCATGAGTAGCGCCAGAGTTCTCGATTCCGGCACAGAGGGTGGTTCGGTGCTGCTTGCATCGTCGACGCTTGAGGCCCTGAGTCGGGTGATTGAGGTTGATTCCAGTTTGCGTCGGCGGGTGGAGTACTCCTCCGATGCCTCTAACTATCGGGTGCAGCCGGCGGTGGTGGCATTCCCCCGCTCGGTTGAAGAAGTTGAGGCTGCGCTGGAGGTGGCTCGCTCGGCTGGATTGCCCGTGACCTCACGTGGTGGGGGGACGTCGGTGGCGGGGAATGCGATTGGGCCGGGGTTGGTCCTGGACTTCTCTCGCTACATGAACCGCATCCTTGAGATTGATCCGGTGGCACGGACGGCTCGTGTTGAGCCGGGGGTCATCATGTCCGATCTGCAGGAGGCGGCCGCCCCCTACGGACTGTGGTTTGGGCCGGATCCGTCGACGAAGAACAGGGCGACTCTGGGCGGGATGATTGGCAACAACGCCTGTGGTCCGCACGCCCTCACCTATGGTCGCACCTCTGACAACACGGTTTCTCTGGACGTTATTGATGGTCGAGGACGACGGTTCGTGGTGGGTTCTGGCCCGGGTGAACTGGAGAAGGTGGCGGGACTGTCCGAACTGGTGTCGACCCACCTGGCGTTGCTGCGCACTGAACTTGGACGTTTCACCCGTCAGGAATCTGGCTACTCGCTGGAGCACCTGCTGCCGGAGAAGGGCAGCGACCTCGCCAAAGCCCTGGTGGGGACCGAAGGAACCTGCGTCACCGTGGTTGAGGCCACCGTCGCACTGAAGCCGGTGCCGACGAAGCCGACCCTGGTCGTCCTCGGCTACCCGTCCATGATTGCGGCGGCTGGGGACGTCATCAACCTGCTACCCCAGAAGCCGCTGGCTCTGGAGGGAATGGACTCTCGGCTGGTTGAGGTCGTTCGTCGCGCCGTGGGTTCCGTTCCGGAGTTGCCCGGCGGTGAAGGGTGGCTGTTCTGCGAGGTTGGTGAGGTCGAGGGCGACGGGCGCAGTGCGGCGCAGCGGGCTGCGGATCTGGTGGCGGCATCCGCAAGCGTCTCCCACCGCATCGTCACCGACCCTCAAGAGACGGCGGCGCTGTGGCGGATTCGCGCTGACGGGGTGGGTCTGGCGGGGCGTACCCCGGCTGGGAATCAGGCGTGGCCGGGATGGGAGGACGCGGCTGTTCCCCCGGCGAACCTGGGCCCGTACCTGAGCGACTTTGAGGTCCTGATGGCTAAGTACGGCATCGAGGGTCTGCCCTACGGTCACTTCGGGGATGGCTGCATTCACGTTCGTATGGATGTGCCGCTGGACTCTGAGGGGGATGTCCCGGTGTTCAAGGCCTTCATGGAGGAGGCCGCGGCGCTGGTGGGACGCTACGGGGGCTCGATCTCTGGTGAGCACGGGGATGGGAGGGCCCGGGGGGCTCTGCTCCCCCACATGTATTCCGCTGAGGCGATCTCCCTCTTTGAGCAGTTCAAGGGCCTGTTTGACCCGGATAACCTGCTCAACCCGGGGGTCCTGGTGGATCCGGCGCCGATTACTTCTGCGCTGCGGCGCCCTCACGCGAAACCCATCGCGGGTCAGGGTTTTGCGTTTGCGCATGACCGGGGGGATTTCACGTCGGCGGTGCATCGCTGCGTTGGTGTGGGGAAGTGCCGGGCTGACAACTCTGCTGCCGGTGGGTTTATGTGTCCGTCGTATCAGGCGACGAAGGATGAGAAGGACGTGACGCGGGGGCGGGCGCGGGTCCTGCAGGACCTGACTCGAGGTGCGCTGCCTGGCGGGTGGGACTCGCCGGCGGTGGCGGAGGCGCTTGACCTCTGCCTCTCCTGCAAGGCGTGCGGGCGGGACTGCCCGGCTGGCGTCGACATGTCGATGTATAAGTCTGAGGCGACCTACCGGCGTTACCGGGGGAAGCTGCGGCCGATGAACCACTACGTCCTCGGCTGGTTGCCGCGATGGGCGCGGTTGGTGACGGTGGTGCCGGCGGTGGCGGGGCTGGCTAATGCGGCCCTGCAGATCGACCCGCTGCGGAAGTTGGTCTTCAAGGTTTCTGGCATGGACCCCAGGCGGGAGATGACGGCGTTTACCCGGCGTCGGTTCTCGCGGTGGTTCAAGGGGCGTCCGTCCTCGTCCTCGTCGAACAAGCAGGCGGTGAAGCGGGACGTGATTATCTGGGCGGATTCGTTCAGTGAGTATCTGGATCCGACGTCGGCGGCGGCGATGGTGGAGTTGCTGCAGCAGGCGGGTTACACGGTGCGGATCCCCTCGGCCTCGGCGTGCTGTGGTCTGACATGGATTTCGACGGGGCAGCTAGATGGGGCGAAGCGTCACCTGAGGCGACTGCTGGACATTCTGGGTCCCGCGGCGCAGAAGGGGGTGCCGATCATCGGAGTGGAGCCGTCCTGTACCGCGGTGCTGCGTTCGGATCTGCAGGAGCTGCTGCCCGACGACCCGCGATCGGCGCTGGTGGGGAAGATGACGATGACGCTGGCGGAACTGCTGAGCGATCCCGACCTCGGCCCCGACCCGCAGTGGTTTGAGGATCACTCGCTAGAGGGTGTGCGGGTGGTGGCGCAGCCGCACTGTCACCAGCATGCGGTGATGGGGTATGAGAAGGACTTGGAGCTGCTGCGTCGCCTGGGTGCGACGGTGACCCCCGTGGCGGGGTGTTGCGGGCTGGCGGGGAACTTTGGGATGGAGAAGGGGCACTACGAGGTTTCGGTGGCGGTGGCGAACAACGAGTTGCTGCCAGCGCTGGCTGAGGCTGAGCCCGGGTCGGTGTTCCTGGCCGATGGGTACTCCTGCCGGACGCAGGCTAGCCAGTTGGCGGATGTGGTTGGGGTGGGGTTGCCGACGCTGCTGCTGGGTGGGCGGGGCGATGGTGTGGCGGGTGGGATCGGGTAGGTAGGAAGTGGTCTGTGCGGTGGCTTCGCAGAGCACATGGCTGCCGAACCGACACCTACGTTAGGTCTTTA
>CAMFDH010000238.1 GCA_945949035.1 uncultured Actinomyces sp. | reverse complement strand
GAACGCGGCACTGGCCGCCACGGTGGTTTCCACTGCCCTCACCCCCCGGGCCGTGGTCTTTGCCGGCACCACCGGTGGGCTGGGGCGCAACGTTCACCTGGGTGACGTTGTCGTCGGGGATTCGGCGCTCTACCACGATGCCGACGCCACGGCCTTTGGCTACAGCGCCGGACAGATTCCCCAGATGCCCGAAACCTACGATGCAGACCCCCACCTCCTCGCTCATGCCGAGGCCGCGGTGCGTACCACCGGCCTGAAGTTTCACGCGGGTCAGGTCAGTGCCTCAAACTCTTTTGTGACCGGTGATCAGGTAGCGCCGGTGCGTTCCCTATTCCCCCATGTGGTTGCAGTGGATATGGAGACGGCAGCGGGTGCGCAGGTGTGCTGGTCCTTCAATGTCCCCTGGGTGTCACTGCGGGCCGTCTCTGACCTCTGCGACCCCAACGCCAATGAGGTGTTTGACAGCTCGGCTCCCGCAGCCGGCGCGGCCAGCTTTGAAGCGGTCCGGGCCCTGCTGAAGCGAATCTGAACCTCATCCCGGGTGAGACGGGAGGGAGGGCGGGTCACAGAAGGCGGCAAGCTGGTGTCATGAGCAAGTCCCCCGCCACCGCCTCCTTTGAACGCAAGCCTGTCCGTCGCGCCCTGATCTCAGTTTCTGACAAGACCGACCTCGCCTCCCTCGGTCAGGCACTGGCGGCGCAGGGGGCAGAGATAGTCGCCACCTCTTCAACCGCCGCAGCTCTACGGGAGGCCGGGGTTGCAGCAGTCCAGGTCGAGGACGTCACCGGCTTCCCCGAACTGCTGGGTGGTCGTGTCAAGACTCTGCATCCGGCTGTCCACGCCGGCCTGCTGGTCAAGCAGGATGATCCCGCCGGCCTGGCTGAACTTGAGGCACTGGACCTTGCCCCCTTCGACCTCGTCGTCGTCAACCTCTACCCGTTTGCAGCCACCCTGCGGGGTGGGGGCAGCCACGAAGACTGCGTCGAAATGATTGATATCGGCGGGCCCACGATGATCAGGGCAGCCGCCAAGAACTACGCCTCCGTCGCCTGCATCACCAGCCCCACCCAGTACCCAGAGCTCATCGCTAGCCTCCGCGACGGGGGCACCTCCGTGGGGCAACGCCGCACCTGGGCCACCTCCGCCTTCCAGCAGGTGGCTGACTACGACGTTGAGATCGCCAACTGGCTCACCGCGGGTGAAGACCCCGAAACGGTCACCAGGCCCTGGGTCGGCGCCACCTATCAGCTGCGAGAGAGTCTGCGCTACGGCGAGAACCCACACCAGTTGGCCGCCCTCTACACCTCTGAATCCGAACCTCAGGGGATCGCCTCAGCTCGGATCCTCGGGGGCAAGGCTCTCTCTTACAACAACCTGCAGGATGCGGATGCTGCCTGGCGGGCGGTGAACACCGTCGCTGACGCGCCCGGGGTCGCCATCATCAAACACGCCAATCCCTGCGGCATGGCGGTGGCGGACAACCTCACCGACGCCTACCGCAATGCGCTGGCCAGCGATCCGATCTCAGCCTTCGGTGGGGTGGTCGCCTTGAACCGGCCGGTTGACGCGGATACGGCTGAGCAGATCATCCGGGTCTTCACCGAGGTTGTCGTCGCCCCCGGATTCACCGATGACGCCCTCAAAATCCTGCGCACCAGGGCCAACCTGCGGATCCTCGAGTGCGCCCCGGCATTCCCAGGCCGCCAGCTTCGTCCTCTCAGTGGCGGCCTGCTGATCCAATCGTCCGACCGCATTGGCGCAGAGGACGAGTTCGCCTCCTGGGAACTGGTTGCCGGAGAAGCTGTCTCGGAGCAGACCGCCCGGGACCTCCAGTTCGCCTGGTACGCCTGCCTTCCGGTTAAGTCCAACGCCATCGTCCTCGTCAAGAACCAGGCCACAGTCGGCATCGGCATGGGCCAGGTCAGCCGGGTCGATGCGGCCCAACATGCTGTTACGAGAGCTAGGGCCGGAGAGGGCACCGAGGGTGCTGTAGCCGCATCGGATGCCTTCTTCCCCTTCCCCGATGGTCTGCAGATCCTGGCTGATGCCGGGGTCAGCGCCGTGGTTGCTCCCGGGGGTTCGAAGAACGACCACCTCGTCATTGAAGCCGCCAGAAAAGCCGGTCTCAGTCTCTACTTCACGGCACGGCGTCACTTCACCCACTAGACCGTCTGCGACTCGCCGCGGAACCCCTGAACCATCCCTGATTTCCCCCTGATACTTCAGGGTTCGAAGCATCCGGTTCAGTATTCTTGGGGTAACCGCTTGCGACTGGTGCCACCGCGCCCTGTCCCGTCCTCGACCTCATTCCCACCCCAGCCGGCAAAGGTGTCCGAAATGAAAAACTTCCGAACTTCCGCAGTCGCCCTTCTCTCCGTTGGCGTCCTC
The DNA here is from genome assembly GCA_945949035.1 of uncultured Actinomyces sp. Taxonomy (GTDB): domain Bacteria; phylum Actinomycetota; class Actinomycetes; order Actinomycetales; family Actinomycetaceae; genus Scrofimicrobium. The sequence goes on along the minus strand of CAMFDH010000238.1, from coordinate 624 downwards.
GGCTTGGCGGCCTGCTCGTCAGGTGGCGGATCGCAGTCGGGTGACTCCACTGCCACCCCGTACGAGATGGGACCACTTGATGAGTACCTCTCGGTGATTTGGGCCGGTGAGGAATGGACCCAGGAAGACTACGACGCCCAACACGTCAAGCGTGAAGAGCTCATCGCCGAGTGCATGGCGAAAGAGGGCTTCGAGTACATTCCCGACACGAATAACGGGCCCACCGTTTGGTCCTCGGATGACTTCGAAGAGATCGACTGGAACTCAGTTGAGTACGCCGAAAAGTACGGTTACGGAGTGGTTGACTGGCCGGGTCGCGAAGAAATGAACAGCTCTTCCGAGCCGATGGAAGAGTACGTCGACCCCAATCAGGACTACCTTGATTCCCTGAGCGAGTCCGAGCTCAACACCTACTACGAGGTTCTCTGGGGTAAGCCAACGATGGTCGAGCCCATGGAGGGTGACGACACTGAAGAAGTGAACTACGAGTACAAGTGGGAAGAAAACGGCTGCTACGGCTGGGCTGACCACGAGACCAATGCCGATAACGCCGCGATGAATATCTGGGAGGACCCGGAGTTCACCGACCTCCTGGAACAGACCGGAGAGCTGTGGACCACGGCC
>CAMFDH010000237.1 GCA_945949035.1 uncultured Actinomyces sp. | reverse complement strand
CCGCTCCAGCTCAGTGATTTTGGACTTTTGGGCGTCAATCTCGCGCACCAAACCCGCACTGCGGGCAGTCAAGGCCGCGGCGGACTTGTCGGTGCCATCAAAACTCGTGGCCGCCAATTTGAGTTCGCTGCCGAGGACACGCATCTCCCGGTTGATATCCGAGATGGCGCGCTTGAACTCGCGCTCACCCTCCAGACCAATCTTCAAACCAAAAGACGAATCAGCCACGACATCCGCCTTTCGGTAGAAACTGGAACGAGAGCGTAATTTGGAAGGTGAGACAAAGGAGCCCCGATGGTGCAGACCCCAGATTTTGATGTTCTTGATTTCTCACGGATGCTCGCGCGACTGCCTGAACACACGCCGATTTCAGACGACTTTGAGGAAATCAACCCGCAAGAGCGAGGTGTTTGGTATTCATCGCAGCGGCAACACATGGCCGGATGGTTCCAGGCGCAGGCCACCAAGGGCGCTGGTGCTTACAGTCGGGATGAGCCCAACCGGTCAGCGCGCAGGACCTGGCAGCGCCTCGCCTCACCCGGCGGCATGATCTGGATCGCTGAAGCACTCGGCGTCCCAGATGAAACCGTCAAGCAGGCTGTAGCCGACGTGCGGGCAGAACCGGAGAAACGCAGGCGCTGCGGCATCATCCGCCGCCACATCCCTTGGGAGATGATCGCGCCACTCGCCAACAAGCACACGCGCCGACCTAAACTTAGATTCCTGGCGGAATGATCTCGTCGATGAACGCTTCCCGGTATGGTTTCGCGCGTCCGGTTTCTTGTTTCCAGCACTCCACTAGGTCCAGCAGGAGTCCGAACGGGGTGTGCCAGAACTGCTCTACGGTCAGGCCCAGGTGGGCGGTGGCGAGGTAGAGCAGCCTGGTGAACACCGCCGCATCCCCATCTACGCCTTGGCTACTGGTGCTTTTGGGTCGGCCTCGCTGACAATGTTGCGTTTGGTGCCGCGCGTAAGGCATTCGGCGATGGCGTCCTTGTAGTCGACCAGGTCGCCTGGCACGGTGAGCAATTCGACTGCTTCCTCAGTGAGCGGCGGCTGCGGGTCACTTGGATTAGTGAGGTTGTGGATGAGGATCGACTGGTTCGCAAGCAACGTGACCAGCCATATCAGGTCGGCCAGGGATTGTTCGAAGTTCTCAGCGGCCATGAGCGTCTCACCCAGGTTCTCCAGGCCACCGAAGCGGCCCGCGATCTCCCTGGTCGCCCGGGTGGTCAGCAGCAGTTCGAAGTCTTTACCGCCGATCGTGATCGAAGCGGACCGCTCGGCGGCATCAACCGGGTCGGTTGTCTTGGTTTTGTGGCTCACTATTTGCCCTCTCCCTTAGTGGTTGGAGCGCTCTGGGGTGCGCCCGTGTAGGTGGGCTCGTAAACCGCCTCATACCAGGCAGCCACCACCGCGGAGGATCCGGCCTCGGACTCGGAGACTTCCGCTTTCCACGGGTGGTTACCTGTCGCGTCAGGCTTGTTGCGCCGCAGGATCGTGCCCTCAATCGTTGGGGTGGAGAAGGTGATGGAGTCACCCTTGGTGGCAAGGCTCGTGGCTGGGACCGCGAATTTGACGCGGTAGAGCCAGAAATACTTGAACGTCCCGTCCGCTTTACGCGCGCGGAACCCGACCGCGACGCTGCCGCCGCCGTCCTCGCTGGTAGAGATCAGCACGCCGTTTTTATCCAGCCGTGCCCCCACCAGGTCAGCAGCGACCTCACTGCCAAGGTCGTCAATGCCCAAGGACAGGGTGCCTGATTTGAACTCTTTGACGATCTCGCTCGCCCCATCGTCCGCATACAGGATCGCTTCGGCTAGTTCTACGGAGAGTTCCGCACTGATCGCTTTCGCGAGGGGTTTGGGGTTGGCGTAGGTTTCCTCGCCGCCCGCGTTTTCTGTGATCGGTGCGTAGTAGAGCCGGTCCAAGCCAATAGTTGCCATGATGGGTTTCCTTTCAGAAGAGGGGTTGGGGTATGGCGGTGTCTACCGCCCAGTGGTGGTATTTCGTGTCGTCCTCATAGCCGATGTAGCGTCTGGCCGTAATCGTCACGCCCGCTTCCAAAAGCGCAGCCGTAAGGGCTTGCGCGACTGGCTGATAGTCAGTTTTGGTGAAGATGTTGGCGCGAACCTCAATCACTTCGGCGCCAGGCTGGTCACCTGCGAACAACCCGAACGTCTCCGCTAAGGGCGTGATGACCGCGAATGTGTCGGGGGCTGGGGTGGCTGCGTGGTTGCCGACACTGACCGGCAGACCGAGTTGCCCGCAGATGCGGGTGAGGATCTCTAAGAGGGTTTCGCTCATTTGGGAAGCTCCTCATCTACCAGTGCCGTGAGTCGCGCTTTCATAGCTTCAATGCACGCCGACCGAGTTTGCGACCGGGTCGGCGCGAGGAACGGCCTGGCCGCTTGGTTGCTGCGCCCGTACTCGAGGACGTTCGCCACCAAAGCGTTCGATCTGCCATCAGGCCGGTTTTCAGCGAATCCGACTTTCAGGTTGTGGTCGCCTGCCCGCCCGGTCTTCACCGGCGTCACCCCAAGGGCAGAAGCAAGCGCACCAGTGGACTTCGATGGACCTTTCGTGCCTCGTCCGATTGCACCTGCGAGGTTGGCAGCGAGTTTTGGGGCGACCACTGCGGCCCCGGCCTTGAGGGTTTCTTCGGCTAGGTGGTCAAGGTCCCCGCCGAGGCGGGTGAGTTCGTCGATGATCTGGTTGGGCATTTTCACCTCAGCCTTAGCCACGGCGATCACCTGACCCAGTCCCGGCGGGTTCGACGAGTTTCGCGAGGATCTCTAGGTATCTGCCGCGCCCTCTGACGTCTTCCACGGATTCCACGGCGTAGCGCTTGCCGCCCGCTTCGATGAAGAGGCCGGTGATGACTTCTAGGTCGGGGATCATGCGCAGGCGAAACAAATGCGTCGTTTTGGCGAAAGCCGCGCGGTTTACCCAGGCGCTGGTCGCGTGCCGTGCTTCAACGAACGCGCGGGTGGTAGCGACTGACAGGTAGTGGT
>CAMFDH010000236.1 GCA_945949035.1 uncultured Actinomyces sp. | reverse complement strand
CATCGCCTCTGAGGTCAATGTGAAGGCTGTTGACTTCGAGACTCCAGATGATTCAGGTCTGGTCCTTCGCGAGGATCTCAGCCTGAACCCGAGGGCGTTCCCAGCACAGGTTCGTTCCAAGACCTCCGCCCTCTTCCAGGCAGCGAAGTCGGGAGCGTGGGAGACCCTCGAAGGGGGTGCGGTCGTGCGCTTCCCAGGGGTGGAAGTTGACGGCGCTCCGGTTGAGCTGTCTGACGATCAGTTCGCCCTGACGGTACGGGTTGAGGCCGAGGGCGATGAGGCCGCTGCCGTCTTGGACTCGGGTTGCTTCGTCGTCCTCGACAAGGTCGTCAGTCCCGAACTGGAGGCTGAGGGTTGGGCGCGGGACGTGATTCGCCTGATCCAGGACACGCGCAAGTCGGAAGACCTACACGTGGCAGACCGTATCGACGTGGTGCTCACGATCCCTGAGAACCGTGCCGAAGCGCTGCGAGCCCACGCGGAACTGATCAAACACGAGACGCTGACGATCGACCTCGACTCAGTTCTGGGTGATCAGCTGGCGGTGACGGTTACCAAGAGGTAGCCAATCGGCTGTTGGCCCGCGGCGAACTGTGCTGTGGGCCAACACCTTTTTAACCGCCGGCACAGTATCCTTGACCGGCGCGGGTAGTGACGGGTTCAGTGTGAACAGTCAGCCGGATAGCATCCCGGGCAGTCTATTGAGGGGGAACCAGATGGCCACCGACGATCAAGAGTTTGAGCTTCCAGAGGGCATCGATCCCGAGATGGTGCCGTTCTTCCTCGCCGCAGAGGAAGAGGAAGAAGAGGACGCCACCCTCGAAGCGGAGGAGTCCTTGGAGGACGATTCCCTGGATGAGGATCCCGACCTTGATGTCCTGCGTGAGGTTGTCCGGTCGACGCTCCTGCAGGGAGCTGACCCCGAGCTGATTGACTCCGTCCTTTCCGGCGAACTTGGCGAGGACGAGGACGGAGAGCCTCTCGGCGACATCGACGCTGAGGCCGAAGAGGCCGCGGCTGTTACGGCAGCGCACGATATCTACCGTTCGCTTCTGGCCCGCAACCCGGAACACGACTTTGAACCGACCCTCACACGCGTTGAAGCAGTGATGGACATCCTTGGTGACCCGCAGGAAACCTATCCGAGCATCCACGTGGGCGGAACGAACGGCAAGACTTCGACCACCAAGATGGCCGCTGCACTTCTCCACGCCTTCGGGATTCGCGTCGGCGCATTCACTTCACCCCACCTCAAGAATGTCCGCGAGCGGATCGCGATCAATGGTGAGCCCCTGACTGCAGCCGAGTTCGTGGCTGCCTGGGAGGACGTGGCTCCCTATATCGGAATGGTCGATGCGAAGTCGGCTGAGGAGGGCGGTCCCCGGATCTCCTACTTTGAGTCCCTGGCGATCATGGCTCTGGCCGCTTTCGCTGATGCCCCGGTTGACGCCGCTGTTATTGAGGTTGGTATGGGAGGGCGCTGGGACGCGACGAATGTGATCGATGCGGGGGTCGTGGTGATCAACCCGATTTCTCTCGACCACATGCAGTGGCTGGGCTCTTCGCTGACTGAGATTGCCTTCGAGAAGGCGCAGATTATTAAGGAGCGCTCGATCGTGGTGGTGGCGCAGCAGGAGGAAGGGGTCATGGAGGTGATCGAGCGTCGCGCCCTCGAGACAGACTCTGTTCTCTGGCTTGAAGGTCGCGACTGGGAGGTGCTGTCGCGAACCAACGGTGTCGGTGGGCAGATCATTGACGTACGGACACCCACCGGAGTCTACGAGCAGCTTTTCGTTCCGCTCCATGGTGAACACCAGGCACACAATGCCGCAGCTGCCCTTGTGGCGGCTGAAGCCATGATGGGTGGTAAGTCCCTTCCCGCCGAGGTCATCGAGGAGGGCTTCCTCTCAGTCCGCTCGCCGGGGCGCCTCGAGGTGGTGCGCACCTCGCCGACCGTGGTCATCGATGCGGCGCACAATCCAGCGGGGGTAGCTTCGCTGCGCAGGGGAATCGAGGAGTCCTTCGCCTTCAACGTCACCATCGGGCTTTTCTCAGCGATGGCAGACAAGGCAATCGAGGAGATGCTGGTAGAGATCGAGCCGGATCTCAACGAGATCGTCCTTGCCCCCATGGGAGGGGACCGCGCTGCTGATATCGAGGAGCTCAAGGACATTGCAGAGGACGTGTTTGGGGAGGATCGTGTTCACGTGGCAGAAAATGTCACGGAAGCGATCGATCTGGCGACGCAGCTGGCCGATGCTCCGGCGGACCCGACCCTGACTCGCGGCATCGTGGCCTTTGGTTCCATTCAGTTCGTGGGTGAAATCGCCTCACTGCTTCAGCGATAGGAGCTGCACGGTTGGCCGCTCCCTAGGGGCGGACTGCAATTCCGTTCGCCGCAGTTCCGCGCCCTTTCAGAGTTTGATCGGTGCTGGCAAGATTGGGTGTGATCGGGCATACGCTCGCCGTCTCTAGATTGGAGTGCTCAATGAAGAAACTCATCAACGATCCGCAGGCAGTAGTCAAGGAAACCCTCGAGGGATTTGAGGCCGCACACAGCGACCTCGTCAAGGTCCACTACGGACCGGACTGGGTTGAACGTGCGGTTGCGAAGGCTGATGGCAAGGTCGGTTTGGTGTCCGGCGGTGGCTCGGGACACGAACCCCTCCATGCCGGCTACGTCGGCCTCGGAATGCTCGATGCAGCAGTTCCGGGTCCTGTCTTTACGTCCCCGACTCCCGACCCCATTGTTGAGGCCACCAAGGCCGCGGATCGTGGCGCCGGAGTTGTCCACATCGTCAAGAACTACACGGGCGACGTCCTCAACTTTGAGACCGCGGCCGAACTTGCTGGCATGGATGACGTGGCAGTAGAGACCGTTCTCGTTGATGATGACTGCGCTGTAGAGGACTCGCTCTACACTGCCGGTCGACGCGGTGTCGCCGGAACGGTCCTGGTTGAGAAGATCGCGGGAGCAGCAGCAGAGGCTGGTCTGTCACTGACAGAGGTGGCTGAGGTCGGCCG
>CAMFDH010000235.1 GCA_945949035.1 uncultured Actinomyces sp. | reverse complement strand
TGAGTGGTCTTCAACGAACGGTTGTAGATCAGCTGGGTCGAAAGATTCGCCAGAATCTTCTTCTGGTGTGACGCGCTGGCGCCGAGCCGGGGGCCCTTCTTAGGAGTGGGCATGGATGCTCCTGAATAAACTTAAAGTTGGATCAAAAAGTGGTTGGGCTAGAGGCCCAGATCATCACTGAAGATGGACTCTCCGGCTTCGCCACCCTCACCGGGCAGTACCGAGTCCTTGAGTGCCATCCCGAGACCCGCGAGGGCCTCCTTGATTTCCTCAATTGACTTGGTTCCGAAGTTACGGATGTCGAGCAGGTCAGCCTCGCTGTGCGCGACCAGCTCGCCGACGGTGAGAATACCGCGGCGACGCAGGGCGTTGTACGAACGGGACTGCAGGTTCAGTGTTTCAATCGGCAGCGCCAGGTCTGCAGCCAGGGTCTCGTCGGTGGCGGCAACGCCAATCTCGATTCCCTCGGCCTCGACGTTCAGGTCGCGTGCCAATCCGAACAGCTCAACAAGTGTCTTACCCGCCGATGCGACAGCATCACGAGCAGCGATGGAAGACTTCGTTTCCACGTCGAGGACGAGGCGATCGAAGTCGGTACGCTGCTCAACACGCGTCGCCTCAACACGGTACGTAACCTTGAGGACGGGCGAGTAGATGGAGTCCACGGGGATCTCGTCATAAGAAGCATCAAAGTGCTTGTTCTGAGCCGCTGAAACGTAGCCACGGCCACGCTCCACAGTCAGCTCCGCCTCCAGCTTGCCGCGCTCGTTCAGAGTCGCAATCAGCAGGTCCGGGTTGTGAATCTCAACGCCGGTCGGAGGAGTGATGTCTGAGGCCAGAACAACACCTGGACCTGACTTACGCAGGTACATGACAACCGGCTCATCATTGTCCGAGGACAGAACCAGCTGCTTGATGTTCAGGATGATCTCAGAAACGTCCTCCTTCACACCCTCAATCGTCTCGAACTCGTGGGGAACGCCTTCGATGCGGAGTGAGGTAACCGCAGCGCCCGGAATGGACGACAGCAGTGTGCGGCGGAGGGAGTTGCCAAGCGTGTAGCCAAACCCAGGCTCAAGTGGCTCCAGGGTGAAGCGGGAACGGTTATCGGAAATGACTTCTTCAGTGAGGATTGGTCGCTGTGCGATAAGCACGTTGATTCCTTTCTTCTCGGTGACCGCTATATGACACCGAGGGCGGATCCGCGCAGGGCGGGAAGTTACCTATGAGATGTTCCCGAGGGCAGCCGAAGCCGCCCACGGGAGGAAGTCAACTAGCCGCGTCGACGCTTGGGAGGACGGCAACCATTGAATGCCTGGGGGGTGACATCCTGAATGGTGCCAACCTCAAGTCCAGCTGCCTGAAGCGAACGAATTGCGGTCTCGCGGCCCGAACCCGGACCCTTGACGAAGACGTCGACCTTCTTCATGCCCTGTTCCTGTGCGCGTCGTGCAGCTGCTTCAGCAGCAAGCTGAGCGGCAAACGGGGTCGACTTACGCGAACCCTTGAAGCCAACCTGGCCGGAGGAGCACTGTGCAATCACGGCACCGGTGGTGTCGGTGATGGAGATGATCGTGTTGTTGAACGTCGAACGGATGTGTGCCTGTCCGTTGGTTACGTTCCTACGCTCTTTACGACGTGGCTTACGCGCGGTCGTGGCGCGGGTCTTCTGTGCCATGTGTTCTACCTACCCGTCTACTTCTTCTTACCGGCGACAGTGCGCTTCGGTCCCTTGCGGGTACGTGCGTTGGTCTTGGTGCGCTGTCCGCGTACCGGCAGGCCACGGCGGTGGCGCATGCCCTGGTAGCTACCGATCTCGATCTTGCGACGGATATCGGCCTGAACCTCGCGGCGAAGATCTCCTTCAACCTCGAAGTTGGCGTCGATGTACTGACGAAGGGCAACCAGGTCTTCTTCCGTGGTGTCCTTCACGCGCAGGTCGGGGCTGATGCCCGTTGCCGCAAGCATTTCTTTCGAACGGGTACGGCCAATGCCGTAAATGTAGGTAAGCGCAACCTCAAGCCGCTTGTCGCGGGGGAGGTCAACGCCGGCGATACGTGCCATGTTCCTTTTGCTCCATTGTTTTCGAAGGTGTCACTTTCTCTACTGCGTCGTTGTTCTTACGCGCAGCCTCGGCCTTCGAACCGAGGGTCCCCGGACAGATGTCCGGTTCGAGAAAGCACTTCCGTTGCCACCCGGTGACCCGGGCGCCATTCTGACCTAGGTCAGCCCTGGCGCTGCTTGTGGCGGGGGTTTTCGCAAATCACCATGACGATGCCGTGGCGACGAATCACCTTGCACTTGTCACAGATCTTCTTAACGCTTGGTTTAACTTTCATTGCTGTTCCTTTGTCGCTGACGCGACTGTCGAGGCCTCTTCCCCCGAAGCAATGCTCCGAACGAAGTTAACCAACCTGGCCTTACTTGTACCGGTAGACGATCCGTCCCCGGGTCAAGTCATATGGGCTGAGCTCTACAACTACGCGGTCATCCGGCAGAATTCGGATGTAGTGCTGACGCATCTTTCCAGAGATATGCGCCAGAACGATGTGTCCGTTTTCGAGTTCGACACGAAACATCGCATTGGGAAGTGCCTCAACAACATTTCCTTCGACTTCGATCACGCCATCTTTTTTTGCCATAAAGTCCGCAAGTCCTTAACTTAGCCAGTGGCATCCAAAATGAGTATGCCCGACTGTTTAGCCTAGTCGAGTAATCCCAGTCGAGAAAAGAGCTGGGCCGTCCGAGTTAGCGAACTCACGAAAGTCGCTGGCGATTAGGCAGTGAAGTCTGTGATCGGAGTAATCCCATAGGGGGCCAGGGCCGTGGCTCCGGCATCCGGGGATGTCAACACAGAGATTCCCCTGGTCCCGATTGCAACGGTGTGCTCCCAGTGGGCCGCATCCGTACCCTCAATCGTCACAACCGTCCAGTCGTCATCAAGAACGGCCGAAGACGAGTCCCCGGCGATGACCATGGGTTCAATGCAAAGAGCCATCCCGGGGGCAACCTTTGGGCTGCGACCCCGGGTGCAG
>CAMFDH010000234.1 GCA_945949035.1 uncultured Actinomyces sp. | reverse complement strand
AGTCCTCGGTGAGATGCTTCCTCGTCTTCCGGGCCTACAAGGGTCGCAACACGTTCTTCCGACTGGCTTACTCGCTGTCGAGCGCGTTCACGCGCGCTATCTGCAGCAGCTAGTGCTTCCATGTTCTTCTGTCGTGCATCGTCCTGGCTAGCCAGGTCAGCGAGCAGTCCCTCATGAGCGCCTTTCAAGGTAGCAAGCTCAGCGTCAGTGCTGCTCTTCCATTTCTCGTACCGATGGGTCTCGATCGTCACCGCTATGAATGGGCTCTCATCTTGTGGAAGTACTGTTGCAGCTTCAACGTTAAGCTCCATTGCCTCGACTCGGAGAGCCTCAGCCTTGAGACTGAGGGCTTCCATAGTTGAAAGTGCTTGTTTAGAGAGGGCCTGACGTCGCTCATTCTCAGTTTGCTTTGAGAGCAAGTCCGCGCGAGCAGTATCGATAGCCACCGCCCGCTCTCTCAACGCAACCAGTTCACCGTCGTCGCGAGAAGCCGAGTCAACTTCTGCGAGAGACTCTTTTTCTAATCGCAGAGCTTCTTTGGCATCAGAAATCTCTGTCTCTTTCAGGGATATCTTGCCATTTACTTCTTCGAGCTGATTCTCTGCACGGAACGAGGCGAGCACTCCGTAATCGTTAATTACTGTGCGTAATTCGTCACGGAGGCGTTCGATCTCTGCGAGAGAGGCACGGGTCTTTTGCGCCAGCAGTGCATCAAACGTCCTTTCACCAGAGCGATCTTCTTCACTGATGTGCGTAAACAAAATCGCGCGTAATTCATTCTCAAATTCTTCAGAGTCCCCTGATGCCGGGTCTGTGCTGCAGACTCGTTCAACAAATGCTTGCGGCAAGTATTCGATATAAACAGGGGCCGAACTATCATGGTCTTCGTGAAGTTGAACTTTTCGTGATCCGCCGCTCGCCCATTCAACTTCAGCTGAATATTGCTTTGCGGCTTTGAGTCCCGTAGGGCTAAGAAAGCGAGTCTTGTTCAGAAAAGCGAACTCACGATTTCGTGAGGAGTTGCCCGCAAGTGCGATGCAGTCAAGCAGAGCAGATTTTCCTTGCCCCTTATTGCCAACTACAGCAACGAATCCAGAGTTCATCGGTATTTCATAATCGAACAGTTTGTGGTCGCTGCTTTCCGACCGTATTTGCACCTTCGAGATAAACTGTTCAGGATTTTTTCGGACGCGTGCCAACGATGGTGGTTCCAGGCCAATGAACACTCGACGATCAAATTCCTCAAGAGCGTACGCGAGTCCTGCAAACGTGGGAGAAGTGTTCATCCACGTTTGGCAAGCACCAAGCTTGATGTGCTGATCTGAATCAGAAAAATAGTGTGCGTCGCTACAGTCAAGAAGTCGATCGTTTACATTACTGGCGCGTAGGGTTTCCACATCCTTTTTCCACCGCGATGAGTCTTGAAATGCTGTGAAAATGAAGTCTGCCGAGTTGATGACGTTCTTCTTGGCACCGATGGACTGGTCGTTCCATTTGATGTCAGCCCATTCAGTCTTTCCCACACCGATTAGAGCTTTACCTTTGAAGTATGATCGCGAGAGGATCTCTTGAACATCGTCAAGGGACACATTCAGATTGTTGAATCCTTCTTGGAGGTCAGATCCGTAGTTCTGAAGATGTTCTTCAGGTACGGATTCTTTAATCTTCTGCCCGAGTTCTTCCAGCGATTCTCTAGTGATTACGCCCTGCCATGTCAGGTTACTGTGTCCCGGGGAAAGCTTCATCTTTGGCTGGAGAGCATGCATGAATTGCGCTTCGATCAGTTCTGGAGTCAGATCTGGGTCAAACACGACGTGACCGTTCACTCTCGAGAGGTTGCCCTCCGTTCCTCCAAATTGGTCAAAACGCATCTCCACTACAGGAAAGATGGTGGTTATGTTCCGCAATCTTCCAGATTCGCGAGCTTTGAGCACGCGTTTGTATCCGTCGAGAAACCAGTAGTCATTGATGCCGATTACGCTCATATCGCTCGGAAGGTTCTCTAACTCATCCAAGAACCGTGCCCAAGCTTCATCCGTATCGCCGCCATATTTTTGAACGATCGAGGCGGGGGTATGAATATGTAGATCCCATATGCGCCATGCTGTACCTTTACTGGGCGCGGTATTCGCGGTTTGCAACTCCATCCTTTCGGCAGACTCTGACGTCGGCTACCGAGTGGACAAGCCGCTATGAGTACATGAGACAGACCTTACCGTTGAACGTCTCATCTCGACTCCTGGCTCGCCGGTACCTCTCTTCGGTCGTGTCGCACCGACGCACACGACCGAAGGTTCCGAATGCTCACCTTCCCTTCAACGACGAAGGGACCGGGAACTTGGACACGCTCTTGACATTCGCGACGGATGAACGTGCGGCACGGATCGCCCTGACCATGATCACGGACCCCACTGATGCGACAACGGGGCATCTCCTTGCGGTTCACGGCGCAGTCAACACTGTCATGCTGCTTGCCGACGACGCACCGGTGCCCGGTTTGGATAACGTGGAAGCGCAGCTGTGGCGTAAACGCTTGCTGCCCCGGGTGGAACCACGACTGATCCAAGAAGCACTCGACCTCACTGAACACGGTGGCTTCAAGACGCTTATTCCCGGCGATGGCAACTATCCGGGGTCGCTCCACGATCTAGGCGATGGTGCTCCCTATGTCCTCTGGGTCAAAGGAGAGGAGTCGCTACTCGCAATGCCAGAGAGTGATCGCTTTACGATCACGGGTGCACGTGCGGCAACCAGCTACGGCGTCCAGGTCGCAAACGAGATCTCTGCTGACCTTGCCAGTGACGGGAAAGTGATTGTTGCTGGTGGCGCATACGGTATAGATGGTGAAGTTCACCGGTCTGCGTTGGCTGTTGCGGGTCATACGATTGCGGTGATGGCCGGTGGAATTGACCGTCCATACCCAGCGGGTCATCGAGATCTGCTTGAACGTGTGAGCGATGTCGGATTGTTGGTGAGCGGGCAACCGCCGGGAGCCACGCCGACACGAGCACGGTTCATGGCCCGTGCCCGCATCGAA
>CAMFDH010000233.1 GCA_945949035.1 uncultured Actinomyces sp. | reverse complement strand
ATTCTGGAGAATGGAGACAAGAATGGAGACTGAATGGAGGTTCTATGTAAGGGTTCGAGTCACCTCTAACCTAGCTGCGCAGGTCAGATGTAGTTTGATGACTTAAAAAGTACCCCGGGTGGGATTCGAACCCACAACATGCCGATTTTGAGTCGACCGCCTCTGCCAGTTGGGCTACCGGGGCCGCGTTGGCGCGGTTACTAGGATAACGCATCTGGCGACACCCTAGAACCACGCCTGTAACGCTTCAGTTTTACTACTGCGTGTACACATCCAGGTGGTTACCAACGGTGCCACGGTCGTAGATCTTGCCCGGCCAACCGAACGGTGTCGAATAGACGGTTCCCATTGGCGCCGATCCCGCGAGGACGATGTAACCATCACCATCGGAGACGAATCCGCCGGCGTTCACGTGACGGCCGGGGATGCTCAGTCCCCCACCCGGAAGCACGCTCTGGCTGTAGTAGGTGAACTTGTAACCACCCCAGTTGACGACACCCATGAACATGAGGTCGCCCAGCGAGTACTCGCCCGAGGTCGCCGGAGCGCTGGGCTCGACGTATACCTCTTCTTCGACACGCTCATTAGAACGGTCTGCGGGGAGGGTTTGAGGCTCTGGTTCTGGTTCTGGAATCACGACTGGTTCCGCGGCCACGGGAAGTTCAAGCTTGGTTCCCCGGTGGATGACCTCATCGACCGGCATCTGAACGAAGACATCCTTCGTCAGCGGAACCGCACCCTCGACATAAGCGGGGGTTGTGTAAACGTACTTGAGGCCGTTGATGCCCGCGGTCTTTACGACCTCAACATCAATTGGAAGTTCTGGGTCCTCAACGATCACGGTAGTGAACGGAACAGTGGCGATCCGGTGCAGTTTGAAGTCGGAGGACGATGCTGCTGACTCATCTGGTGCGATGACTGTCGTGGCGTTCGCAACAAGCGCTAGGGAAGGTGTGGCAAGAAGTGACAGAGCAAGTGCTCCTGCCGTCATGCGACTTTTCACTGCGCGTTTCGATCTGCTAGACATAAAACCCTTTCATCGGTCGTTAGCACACTAACGTAAACCGCTGCCAGAACACATCTATTTATAACAGAATGGTTACGAGGATCACCCCGTAATGAACGGGAAGTTTCTCAGTGTGGGGCGCGAAGTTGGCCCAATGACCGCACAAAGTCGCCCTCAGCCCCAAATGATGGGGTGAGGGTGACAGGTTCTACCTCACAGGTCTTTTTCGGGGTCCCCCAGCAGGGTGAGGGCGTAGTTCGGCACCTCTTTCTCCAGCTCTTTGGGGATGCGACGGTAGTTGTCGGAGTTGCGCGGCTCCTTCGGAAGCACGACCTCTTCGTGGGGTACGTCCTCATACGGAATCGTCGAAAGCAGATGGTGGATCATGTTGATCCGGGCATTCTTCTTGAGGTCGGACTCAACCACGTACCAGGGGGAAGTCGTTGTGTCCGTGTGGATGAACATGTCGTCCTTGGCGCGGGAATAATCCTCCCACTTGTTCACCGACTCGATATCCATGGGTGAGAGTTTCCAGCGGCGAACCGGATCATTCAGCCTGGACTTGAACCGCCGCAGCTGCTCCGCTTCAGACACGGAGAACCAGTACTTCCTCAACATGATCCCGTCATTGATCAGCATGTCCTCAAAAATGGGGGCCTGGCGCATGAACAGGTTGTACTGGGCCGGAGTGCAGAAACCCATTACCCGCTCAACTCCGGCGCGGTTGTACCAGGAACGATCGAAGAGGACGACCTCCCCCGCGGCTGGCAGATGCGCGACGTAGCGCTGGAAGTACCATTCTGTTGCTTCCCGCGAGCTGGGGGCCGGAAGTGCCGCTACGCGCACGATGCGCGGGGACAGGTACTCGGTGATGCGTTTGATAGCTCCACCTTTACCGGCCGCATCGCGTCCCTCAAAGATGACAATGATTCTCTGGCCGGTGGCCTTGACCCATTCCTGCATCTTGACCAGCTCAGACTGGAGACGGAATAGCTCGGCCTCATACACATCGTTGGGTAGCTTTTCGCTTCGCTTCTTTGTCATGAGACGTAGGTTACACGTTTGCATCGCAGGCGGCGATCGATAAAGGAAGGGGCAACACCCAAAAGGATGTTGCCCCTTACCGAAAACTCTGTTGACTAGCTGGTCGGCAGGCTTGCCGAGCTCGAGCTGTACGAGGTCACGTTCTCTGACGGATCGCCAGGGATCGTGTGAACCCGGATCGAGTTCGTCGTCTTCTCAATGCCGGGGGGCATTCCTGCGACGATTACCAGTTTCTCTCCGCCCTCAACAATCCTGGCGGCGCGGGCCACCTGGCTAACCTGATCGACCATCTCATCGGTGTGGTAAACCGTGGGCAGCCTGTAGGTCTGTACGCCCCACGACAGCGCAAGCTGACGACGAGTCGAGTCGAGCGGAGTGAACGCGATCTGTGGAATAGAGGAACGCATCCGGGACATCTGACGGGCCGTGTGACCCGAGGTCGTGAATGTCACGAGGTAACGGGCTGAGAGCGTGGAGGCCAGTGCAGCCGCCCCCTGGCAGATCACGCCGGACTGGTCAGCGTGGAACGCACCCAGCGGGGAAATGCGCTCCCCGCCGTTGTCTTCCGTGTTCTCAATGATCCGAGCCATGGTACGAACAGCCTGGATCGGGAAGGCACCCACCGAGGTCTCACCCGAAAGCATGACCGCGTCGGCGCCATCAAGGATGGCGTTAGCGCAGTCAGAAGCCTCTGCGCGGGTCGGACGTGGGTTCTTGATCATCGAGTCCATCACCTGGGTGGCGACGATGACCGGCTTGGCAGCACGGCGAGCCAGTTCAATGGCTTCCTTCTGCACCAGCGGCACCTCTTCGAGAGGCATCTCGACCCCAAGGTCACCGCGAGCAACCATGATCCCGTCGAAAGCATCCACGATCTCAGCCAGGTTCTCGACAGCCTGAGGCTTCTCAATCTTGGCGATGACCGGGACGATAACGCCCTCTTCGATCATGATCTGGCGGACATCATTCACGTCCGCGGCATCACGGAC
>CAMFDH010000232.1 GCA_945949035.1 uncultured Actinomyces sp. | reverse complement strand
CCCGAACTGGCTGCAGCAAGTGTCAAAAACCCCGGGGACAAGGCAGACCTTGTCGCAGATGAGGTGCGAAGGGCTGGCCGCACCATCGGTCGCACGGCCGCAATGGCCCTGGTTGATGCCCTTGGCGCCGACCTCAGTCAACTACTGTCAGCATCACGGCAACTGGCAGCCGACAGCGACGGGGAAGTGACACCCGAAATGGTGCACACTTTCCACCGCGGACGGGTTGAAACCAGGTCGTTCGATGTGGCACAGGCACTGGCTGATCAACAGTTTGAAAAGGCCGTGGTCCTGCTGCGTCAGGCCCAGAGCGTCAAGGTTCCCGCAGTCTTGCTGGTGTCGGCCCTAGCCAATGAATTTCGAGTCATGGCCCTGGCCAAGATTCCCGGGCTCACGGCATCGGAGGCCAAGGTTGCTCCCTGGATGCTTGAGAAGGCACGCAAGAAGGCTCGTCGCTGGAGCGAGCCCGCCCTCGGTCAGGCCCTGCGCCTCATCGCGGATACCGATGCGGCAGTTAAAGGTGAATCCCGCACTCCGGACGCTGCCATCGAACTGTGCCTGGTGAAGATCGCACAGATCCGTTAGAGCCCCGAAGTGCGGGAATCAAAAGTGTTTGGGCTTTAGCCCTGACTACATCTCATTCACTCGCTTGGCCAGCTTCGACTTACGCTGAGCTGCCTGGTTGCGGTGAATAACGCCCTTGGACACTGCCACGTCCAGCTTGCGTGCTGCTGCGCGAAGGTTGGTCTCAGCCAGTTCCTTATCGCCAGCCTCAACTGCTTCGCGGGTCTTGCGAACCAGGGTCTTCAGCTCAGACTTCACAGCCTGGTTACGGACGCGCCTCTTCTCGTTGGTAAGAACGCGCTTCTTCTGCTGCTTGATGTTGGCCACTTAGACTCTCCTCAACTGGGTATCAATATTCACGGTCGATGAGGGGTGAGGCGTAACCGGGGACTGGGCGTGGGGACACCCGCGATCGGTCGTAACCTGGTCCCACGCTCGACCACGCGTGGAGTCCAATCGATAACTTTATCAGCAGAGGCCTCCGGCTCCAGCCCCAGAGGCGATTCTCAAGGTGGAACTTGTCACCCCGAAGTGTCGATTCGTCCTCACAGCGGGTGCATGTAGGCACATTACTGCCCGGCCATTAGAGTTACCTTCTGCCCCGTGGCAAACTTTGCTCCAGATACCGCCTCTATATAAGAGGTCCATTTCAACCGAGGAGGCCGCCAGTGAGTGATGAGAGGTTCGGCATCAATGTGCCCGGAGCTACCCCCGAGGCCCGCATCCGCAACTTCTCGATCATTGCGCATATTGACCACGGCAAGTCCACACTTGCCGACCGCATGCTGCAGCTGACGGGAATCGTTGAATCGCGCGACATGCGCGCCCAGTACCTCGACCGCATGGACATTGAACGCGAACGCGGCATCACCATCAAGAGCCAGGCGGTGCGACTGCCTTGGACCGTAGGTGATGAAGCCTACGCCCTCAACATGATCGACACCCCGGGCCACGTTGACTTCACCTATGAGGTCTCGCGATCTCTGGCGGCCTGTGAAGGCGCTGTTCTGCTGGTCGACGCAGCCCAGGGTATCGAGGCTCAGACACTGGCAAACCTCTACCTGGCCATGGAGAACGACCTCGTCATCATTCCCGTCCTCAACAAGATTGACCTGCCCGGGGCACAGCCAGAGAAGTTCGCCGAGGAGCTGGCTTCGCTGATCGGCTGCGATACCGATGAGGTTCTGCTGGTTTCCGGCAAGACCGGAGTCGGTGTTCCCGAGCTACTCGATCGAATCGTCCAGGAGATTCCGGCGCCTTCGGGTGAGCCGGAGGGGGCGACGCGAGCCGAAATCTTCGACTCGGTCTACGACTCCTACCGCGGGGTTGTCACCTACGTTCGGGTTGTCGACGGACACCTCACGAAGCGTGAGCGCGTCAAGATGATGTCATCGGGCTCGACCTACGAACTGCTCGAGGTCGGAGTCATGTCCCCGGAGCCGACCCCCACCGAGGGGCTGGGTGCCGGTGAGGTCGGCTACCTCATCACCGGAGTCAAGGACGTCCGTGAGTCCCGCGTCGGTGACACCGTCACCACCGCGATCAGGCCTGCACAGTCGCCCCTTCCCGGTTACCACAACCCCCTGCCGATGGTGTTCTCCGGCGTCTACCCCGTTGATGGTTCGGACTTCCCCGACCTGCGTGAGGCCCTCACCAAGCTGCAGCTCAACGACGCCGCGCTGACATTTGAGCCCGAAACCTCCGTTGCGCTTGGATTCGGTTTCCGCTGCGGCTTCCTCGGCCTGCTGCACCTGGAGATCGTTCGCGAGCGCCTAGAGCGCGAGTTCGGCCTCGACCTGATCGCCACCGCCCCCAACGTGGTCTACGAGGTCACCGCCGAGGACGGCTCAAAGATCCGTGTCGACAACCCGTCGGAGTTCCCCGAGGGGAAGATCGCTGCCGTTCGTGAGCCCATGGTTGGTGCCACCATCCTTACCCCAACCGACTTTGTCGGCTCGGTGATGGAGCTGTGCCAGGAGAGGCGCGGCACCATGCTCGGCATGGACTACCTGTCCCAGGACCGCGTCGAACTGCGCTACCAGCTGCCGCTGGCTGAGATCGTCTTCGACTTCTTTGACCACCTCAAGTCGCGCACCCGTGGTTACGCCTCGCTGGACTACCACGAGGACGGCGATGCCGTAGCCGACCTCGTCAAGGTCGACATCCTGCTCAACGCGGAAAAAGTCGACGCTTTCTCCGCCATCGTCCACAGGGACAACGCCTACGCCTACGGTCTGCGCATGACGAAGCGCCTCAAGGACCTGATCCCCAGGCAGCAGTTCGAGATCCCGGTGCAGGCTGCCATCGGTTCCCGCGTCATCTCGCGTGAAACCATCAAGGCCCTGCGCAAGGACATGCTGGCCAAGTGCTACGGCGGTGACATCTCGCGTAAGCGCAAGCTGCTTGAGAAGCAGAAGGAGGGCAAGAAGCGCATGAAGTCCATCGGACGTGTCGAAGTGCCCCAGGAAGCCTTCATTGCGGCCCTGACCTCAGATGCGCCGACG
>CAMFDH010000231.1 GCA_945949035.1 uncultured Actinomyces sp. | reverse complement strand
CGGCCAAGGACGACGACCGCGAGCCAACCCCGTAGGGCCGGCAAAGTAGTTGCGTTTCGATCGGGTAGTTTCTGCGGTTCCCAGATTACGGGCTTAAGGGTCGTTCGTGCTGTCCGCACAGGCCTCAGTCAACCTGCGTCTCGATGCAGTAGCGTCGCAGTTCTGCGATCATCGCGGTCTTGGGGGTGCTGACGAAGCGGAACGCATGGCTGAAACGGACGCGCATTCCTCCAGCCTCGAGGTAGCCGTCGCAGGAAGCGCGTCGTCCGTGGGTGACGACAGAAATGACCTCCACCCGCTCGGGAGAACGGCGGGCGCACCTCTCGGGCTGCACTGGGGCCGCTGTGTGTGGATTTCTCGATGAGCGTCCAGCTCATGTCATCGGCAAGCCACTCGGAGAGGGCCTCCAGCTCTCCCTTGGCCCGGTTCACAACGAAGTCTCCGTCAACGCACTTCCGTGAAGACTCATGGTGCTATGGCTCGATCCGATGCGCCCGGCCTTTCTCCGCGATCGGCACGCACATTTCGATGGGTCTATCAGGCTCCCAGCTGACCTGTCCTTGGTAGATGATGCCGAGTTTCCCGGTGGCGCCGTCTCGCTAGTCGGCCATGGCGAAGCAGTGTCGCCGCCGTGTTGCTCCTGCTCACGTCTCACAACTCACATCGAGTCGCCGCTCGCCCATGAGCCGAACTTCGGGGACGCTGCTGTACCACGCATGATGAGAATCACGCAGGGCACGTAGAGTGCTGCGGCGCAGAGCCAGAGGAAGCCGTCGGCGTTGATGTAAGTGAGCGCGAAGATCGTTGTGAAAGCGACCGGTCCGAAGATCGATGTGACGCTGTTGATGCTGGCGAGCACACCCTGGAGGCGCCCTTGGTGCTGTTCATCGACGCGCTGGGAGAGAAGGGTTTGCAGAGCGGGGAGGCCGATGCCACCGATCCCCAGTGCCGCCAAGATAGGCGCCATGGAAAATGCGTCAGTGACAATCGCCAGGCCTACGAGACCCAAGGCGTCGGTAACACACCCGATGATGACTGTTTTTGCCTCACCGATCCACTCCACGATGCGGCCAGTAAGGAGGGCCTGCACGAGAACCTGTACGATCCCGAAGACGGACAGGGAGATTCCAACTTCGACGGGACTCCAGTCGAGGCGGTGTTCAGTAAACAGCACCCAGGTCGCACCTGGAGCCTGCCCAATGAATTGAACAAGGCCGAATGCGACTAATAGGAAGGTAATCCCAGGCACCGCGCTGAGGCCGGGGCGACCACGATGCTGAGCGAGCGACGCAGAGCGCGCAGGGGAATCAGGACGGGTCTCGCGTAACAGGATAAAGGTGAGTGCCAGATTGCTCGCTGAGAGAAGAGCAGCGAGCAAAAACGGCAGATGTGGCGAGATGGCACCGAACAGTCCACCCATGGCTGGCCCCGCGATCATTCCGCCGCCATAGCAGGCACTGAGTAAACCGAAACGCTTGGCGCGCTGGTGGGGTGGCGTGATGTCGGCGATCACGGTGGCGGTGACCGCATTGGTCGCTCCGGTTATCCCAGCCACTGCACGGGCGATATAGAACACCGACAGAGCGGATGTCGTGGCGAGCACGAGATAGTCGACGGTCGCACCGGCCAGGGAAACAAGCAGCACCCGGCGGCGGCCGAATCGGTCCGACAGTGTTCCCAGTACGGGGGCAAAGATGAACTGCATTACCGCGTAGAGCGCGATCAGCACTCCGACGTTCAGCGGAACCGCATCAGCGGTGACCCCTGCCTCGTGTAGCAGTGCGGGGAGAATCGGCATCACCAGGCCCATGCCGGCGGCGTCGAGGCTAGCCGTGATGAGGACCGTGGCCAACGAGCCACGAGCGGAAGTGAGAGATGACACCTTATCAACGATAAAGTTATCGATGATAAAGTGCAAGCATGGCTCAGAAACAAGCGCGACTCGATCGTGCAGCAGTCTTGCGCGGTGCGAGGCATGTGCTCAATAACACGGGGATCGACGGTTTCACCACGCGGGCGCTGGCTGCGCATCTGCGGGTGCAGCAGCCAGCGCTCTACTGGCACTTTCGGACAAAGGGCCACCTGCTCGGATCGCTCGCAGCTGATGTGCTTGATCGCGAACACCACGCCTCACTCCCAGAGTCAGGGGAGCGCTGGGACGACTTTCTCCTGCGCAACGCGCGGAGCTTCCGGACAGCGCTTCTGGCAGTCCGGGATGGAGCACGGCTGCACGCAGAGTTTCACCGTCAAAAGAGTGACCAGATGCCAGCGGGCTCGGATGCCCCCGAAAGTCAGATCGAGTTTCTCGTGTCCGAAGGATTCGCTGAGGTCTCTGCGGTCCGAGCTCTCATGGCTATCAGCCGCTATACGGTCGGTTTCGTACTAGAAGAACAAACAGCGCTCGACAACGGATGTGAGCCTGTCGATCAAGACCTAGATTTCGAGTTCGGGTTAGTTGCAATGGTTGAAGGGCTGGCATCAAAGCGATGAGGGATGCTCGCGCTTTGGGTCTCTGCGTCAGTAAGGTCAATCCTTTCCCGCTCCCGCAGCAGCTCCTCCGCGATACTGACGTTTTGCTCATGGCTACGGAGCTCACTAACGAGCAAATCAGGGACCGTATGCATGTCGCGTCGCGATCGCGGAACGGCACATCAGCAGCATCTTCACCATGCTCGACCTTAACGAGCGCACAGGAAACAAGCGCGTCATCGCCGTCCTCGAGTACCTCAAGAACTAAGCGTCGAGTGCGTGACCGGCGCGATGACCATAGGTAACGGCGGTTTAGCATCGGTGCCGCATCTTGACACGACTCAATCCGCGACAGCTAACCTCCGCATATGGAGTTCGACGGAATGGAGATCCCCGACGATATCGAGGTCACGGTCTGGGGGAGCAACGAGCACCGGCTCTGTAACGTCTGCCGCGCAGAATGCGACCCCGAGCCGAGCGGCGCCGACGGGTACGGCGTGTGAATCGTCTACGTCTGCCGCGACCACGGAGTCCAATCCGTCGTGGACCCATTCGAGCATCTCCGTTGAAGCGCGCTCTTCGCTATCTCCCTGCATTGACGCAAA
>CAMFDH010000230.1 GCA_945949035.1 uncultured Actinomyces sp. | reverse complement strand
GCACAGAACAAAGGTGTCAGTCATGAGAAACATTCGTGCCTCTATTGCAGCGGCCCTGGCCGTTGGCGTCCTCGGACTTGCCGCCTGCTCCTCGGGGGGTGGGACCCAGTCGGGAAGCGATGGGAACACCGATGCGGCGGTCGGCCCGCTGGATGAGTACCTCTCGGTCATCTGGAGCGGTGAAGACTGGTCTGAGGAGCAGGCCCAGCAGAAACAGCAGCAGATTGAAGAACTGATCGCCCAGTGCATGGCGGATGAGGGCTTTGAGTACATTCCGAACACCACCAGCCTGATCCAGCCGCGTACGGACATCGGTTCTACGGAAGAGATCCCCTGGGATTCCCTGGAGTTCGCGGAAAAGTACGGCTACGGCATGATCGACTGGCCCGGTCGGGATGAGGTCTACGTCCCGGATGAGGAGGGCCCGGCGTGGGTTGATCCCAACCAGGAGTACGTCGAGTCGCTGAGCGAATCGGAGCAGCAGGCCTACTTTGAGACCCTCTACGGCGCTGAGATCTCAAACGAGATCACCGATTCTGCGATGAGCTATGAGCCCTCAACCTACAACTGGGAGGACTACGGCTGCACGGGTTGGGCAGACCATGAAGTCAACGGGGATCCGGTTGAGTTCAATGTTTGGGACGACCCCCAGTTTGAGGATCTGATGGATTCAATGAACCAGCTGTGGGACGACATCTACAACAGTCCGGACATGGCCGCCATCGAAACTGAGTGGGCTGCCTGCATGTCCGAGGCCGGCTACCCGGGATTCACCGTCAAAGAAGACGCCATGAACCAGATGTTTGAGCTACAAAATGAGCTCTACGCTGACTCTTCGGTTGGTGAAGAGTGGGTGGAGCCGACCCAGGCGGCCAAGGATGAGTTCCAGGCGAAAGAGATTGCCCTGGCGGTTGCCGACTGGAAGTGCACCGACAAGATCCAGTACGCCAAGAAGCGCCTAGACGTCGACCACAAGGCCCAGCAGGCCTTCCTCGATGCTCACAAAGCCGAACTGGACGCAATGGTCGCCAAGGCCAATGAGATGAAGAAAAACTAGAGGAACCTGTGAGCATCGAAGAGACCGAGGTCATCGAGGTAATCGAGACCCCCGCCGAAGAAACCCAGAAGCCCAAGAAGGTCTGGGCCGGTAAGCGCCTGGTGGCACTGATTGCGGGGGTGGCCGTGGTTTCACTGCTGCTCGGGGTTGCCCTAATGCAGTTTGTCGTTTCACCCGCCGATGTCCTGGCTAATACGGAGGCCCCCGAGCCCGGTCCGGTCACCGCGGTAATCGAGGACCGCGTCATCGAAAACCTGGTGACCACACGCGGGGAAGTGACCTATGCGGATCCCGTCCAGGTCACCATCGACACCGCCTTCTCCGAGGGGCGCCCCATCGTCACCGGTCAGGTTCCCACGGTCGGTGCGGTTCTTGAGGCCGGGAACGTCGCCCTTGAGGTGACGGGGCGTCCCGTCATCGTGCTGCCCGGCGAGCTGCCCTCTTACCGCAGTCTGTCCATCGGGATGCGCGGCCCGGATGTCATCCAACTGAAGCAGGCCCTGGGCACCCTGGGGATCTACGCGGGAAACCCCGAGTCTGACCTGTTCGAGTGGGACACCTCCGTTGCCGTGGGCCAGCTGTTCGAAAGAGTCGGCTACACCCCGCCCACCGGCGGCCCCGAGGCCCTTGAAGTGCTGCGCAACGCCCAGAACAATGTCCGTTCCGCCGAGGGGAACCTCAACCGCGCCTACTCCGCTTACAACACCGCCTACGCGGCTTCGCAGACTCCACCGGCTGAAGGGGAGCCGCCACTTGAGGTCGACCTCAGCCTGCTCCTCGCGGACATCGACGATGCCGAGGCCGCTCTCGCTGACGCCAATGAAATGCTTGAGGAAGCTCAAATCGCCGTTCAGCCAACGCTGCCCTCGGGTGAGGTCCTCTTTATGCCCTCCCTGCCCCGCCGCGTCGACGAGGTGTTCGTCAAGCGCGGCGACACTGTCGAGGGTCCGGTGATGACAGTATCCGGTGCCACCCTGACCATTCAGGGCACAGTTTCCAAACAGGATGCTGACCTGCTCAAGGATGGAATGGAAGCCTTCTACCAGGGTCCCGACGGCGAGGAACTGGTTGCCACTATCACGAGCATCGAGGCCCCCTCGGGTTCTTCCGGTGAGGGCGAGGCCGCCAGCTCCGACCGCTACAAGCTCACCCTCGACCCGGGGAAGCTCACCGAGGAGCAGATCAGCGCACTGCGCGGCACCAACGTCCGCATCACGATTCCCATCGCCTCCACCGACGGCGCCGTCGCCGCGGTTCCGCTGGCTGCACTGTCGGCAGGGCCGGACGGCGGCAACCGGGTTGAGCTGCTGGTTCCCACCAAGGACGACCCGTTTGCCACGGAGCTGGTCCCCGTTACGATCGGTCTTTCCGCGGGCGGATTCGTCGAGATCTCCTCTGATGATCCACGCATTGAACCAGGGGCGAAAATTGTTGTTGGACGTTAGTGTCGAGGAACCACAACCCCTGATCCGCCTCGAGGACGTCACCCGGATCTTCCCCGGTCCCCCGGCCGTCAACGCCCTGCGCGGCGTCGACCTCACGGTAGAACGCGGCGAGTATCTGGCGATCGTCGGCCCCTCCGGTTCCGGCAAGTCGACCATGCTCAACACCCTGGGCCTGCTGGACCGACCCACCGCCGGGACCTACTGGTTCGACGGCATCGATGTCTCCTCGCTCTCTGAGAACGAGCGTGCCGCTCTGCGCGGGGGAGCCATCGGGTTCGTCTTCCAGTCCTTCCAGCTGCTGCCCACCCGAACCGTCCTCGAGAATGTCATTCTCTCTACCGCCTACGCCGGAATTCCCCGGGCCGAACGTGAACCACGGGCGAGGTTGGCTCTGGATCGCGTCGGGATGAGTCACAGGAGTGACTTCTTTCCCGGCACCCTTTCTGGCGGTGAGAAGCAGCGGGCCGCCATTGCACGCGCCGTCAGTTCAGCGCCACGGCTCCTGCTTGCCGATGAACCGACGGGAAACCTTGACCAACAGAACTCACAGTCCGTGATGGAACTGTTTGAGGAT
>CAMFDH010000229.1 GCA_945949035.1 uncultured Actinomyces sp. | reverse complement strand
GGGGCCCCCGAAGCCGCCGCAGGGATGAAGCGGTCATCCTTGGGGAGAAGCGCATAAACCGCCGGGGGGACGATCACGAAACGACCATCGTCAGGAGTGTTGGACTTCGTCAGCGCGGTGCGTAGATCCACGAGCAGGCCATAGGCCTCATCTGGGGTTGCCAGCGCACCACCAGTGACCGTGTTACCCGCACCTGCAACCATGAGGCCCGCAACGTACGAGTCCGTCTTCGCAGCCAGGTTGTAGGACGCCCCACGAGTGGTCTCATCGATGAAGCCAGGCAGTGCCTGCCGCTTATCAATGTCATCCACCTTGAACGCGAAGTAATCCGCCTGGTCAACGATCAGGGTCTGCTGCACGTCCGAGAGGAGATCCCAAGTGATCGTACCGTTCTTGGTGTAGGTACGGATCTCAGGATCCTCGAACGCGGTGATATGAACGGAGTCGCCAGCTCGCGAAATCTCCCCTTCATAGTTGCGGTTGATAGCGCCCGCCTGCGCATAGGTAAGTCGGTCTCGCAGCGCAGTAAGCAGCGACGCGGACCAAATCTTTGGCGTGAACTTTGTGATAGCCATTTTGGCCTCCTATCGTGTGAGTTGTTATTGGGAAATGCCCAGGAGCTTGTCAAAGCGCCCATCTTTACGGGCTCTCTCGACGGCTTCCGGGCTCATCCGCTCTAGGTCTGCTTCAGTGAGTTGGGTTGGGCGAGATCCCTTGCGGACCCCGTTACCGCCTTCACCTTGGAACCTGCGCTCACGTTGCGTTTGCGCTGCTAGATACGGTTTACTTTCGATGAGGGACGAGATCGCTTCCGCGATATCATCCTCATCAACGTCGCCGTCGTCTCCCACCTCGAACTGTTCGAGGTCAAGGAAACGGTAGGCATCGGCAGGGTCTTGAAGTTTCCCTGTCGCTGCGGCCTTGATTTCAGACCGCAAGATTTTCTGGTGTGCCCGAGCCATGATGTCAACCTCTGGCTTTTCAGTGGGCTCATACTTAGCTTCAAGGGCTTGGCGGCGCTGCCGCTCAGCCTTGAGTTTCGCTTTCATTCGGTCGAGAGCCTTCTTACCGGCGTCTCCCAACTTGTCGGCGCCCTCATCATCTGCGGGGTCACCCTCTTCACCGGCGTCAACGTCAACATCACTGCCAGGATCAGTGTCCTCGTCAGTGTCATCACCCTCAACTTGGTCCTCGACCAAGGCTTCAGCGTCTGGTTCACCCCCACCCTCCCCACCGGCGGCGAACATGGAAACGAAAAATGGCAGCGTCGATTTACGCATGTGTGTTTCTCCCTTGCGAAGCCCCCAGCGATTGCCGCCAGGAGTATTTATGCGAACATTTGGCCGCTCGAAGCAAGCCAACGGCGATAATCTTTTTCGACTGTCGCCGCAATCTTTGGTGTGAGAGGCGCGCTAGGACCAGCACCCCTCTTGTTGAGTCCGATACCGTAGGGGTCAGGAGTGCTCCCAAAGCCGGGGGACGCAAACGGGTTCTTCCCCTCTAGCACCATTTGGTACCGGGTCTCAGCGTCATACAAGCGCCGTTCAGCAGCGGTCATCGTGTATCGATTTCGGGGGTCCCGCACACCCGTTACACGGGCATCCACGACAGCCTGCGACGCGGCCTTACGGGTACCACCGCGACCCATCTGCCCAAACCCTTGGACGCGGCCCCTCAAGGACCCACCAGGGACTTGCCCACCAGGTAACAGGTAACCATGCTCCGTCAGTAACTCACGGGCACGCACCCGACTATTTCCAGCCTGCTTATAAATCGCTTCCGGGGTGAGCCTGCGCTGCCCCGGCTTCAAAGACTTACCGGCAAACCCTTGCCGCCCCGTCCCCTCAGTGGTGAACATGCGGGTCTTCGTCATCCCACGACTAGCGTTCGTCACCTGATAAATATCGGCACCTTCACGGATCGCAGCCGCATTAGCTTTACCCCACGCCTGGTCCTGCTCCGCGCGCGTCATATTCTCAAACGCCTTGTACGGATCATCAAACATGTCATCACTACGAGACCTCGTGGTGGCTTCATGCTCACACCGACAATTGGGGTGACGTTTGAATCCCTGATTCCAGCGAAAGAACTTTCCCGCCAAAATAATGCACCGGGAGCAAGCTGAACCATGAACGACCCGCACATACCCAACTTCGTTACGCATCGCAATATCAACACCAGCAGCCACGCGAGACGTATCCGCCAACGTCGAAACTAGCTGCATGAACAGCATGTTCTCAGCCTCACTAAGCGCCTTAGTTGGGGCTTTACCCGCCGTGATGAGCCGGTCCGTGCGGTACGCAGGTTCTAACAGTTGGCCCCGCAGATTACCTCCCGTAGCGGCCACCCCAGCGAACGAATCCGGGTCCACAAACCCTTGAGTGGCAACCCAAAACCCCTGATCCGCGAGAACCTCCGCAGAATACGATGACCCCAACAAGGCGGCCTTAGACTGCGAGGACGCCAACAACGGCATGAACTGCTGATCAACGATCTGCCGCCACGACTCAACCGGATAGTTTCGATCCACATTTCGCCACGCCTTACGCGCCGTCAAAATGAGTTGAGATTCAACCGTCGCTAAATCACGGTAATGACGCTGGGCGGCCTCAGACGTCCACATCTTCATTCACCCGATCAACGAGTTCCTGGAGTTGCGGATCAAAAGTCTCGTTCCGTTTCATTTCCATGATGCGAATAATCGCCGTGGGGGACTCCCCATACTTCTCCAGCAAGTACTCGAAGGGGTACCCAGCTTTACGATCCTTGACCATCGCATCAGAACGTTGCGCATCAGAACGGATCGACATTTCAGCCATCTGAGTTTCTGCGAACTGGGCTGCCCTCACCAAACCATCATCCCCAGACGCCAAAGCCAGAAGCTCCCACACTTCCCGCAACGCAGACTGTGAGTAGAGAGCAAACTCTTCCGCCTTCTTCACCAGAGGCGTTTCAGTAGCAATCAGGGTCTCCCCATTGATATTGCTCAAACCCTTGTTAGCCACAAAGTAGTGGGCGGGTGTCCTTGACTGGCCACCCAAATGACCAACAGCGATCTCAATGACATCCGTAAACGTCTTCAAGTC
>CAMFDH010000228.1 GCA_945949035.1 uncultured Actinomyces sp. | reverse complement strand
GCACCAGCGGAATCCCCCGTTTGGCGGCAGCGCGGGCCAGGTACTGGGGAGCCACGGCATTCAGTGTGAAAGCTAGCCCCTCGTTCTCTTCAGCCGGATCCACAGCCGTGTAGGCCGCGCAGTTCACGACGACTTCCGGCTTCATCTCTTCAAAGAAGGCTTCAATCTCTTCGGGAGAGGTGATGTCGAGTCGGTCGCGGTCGGGCGCATCGAACCCGATCCCCCTTGCAGTGAGTTCCGCGCAGACATCCTGCGCCAGCATTCCGTAGCCGCCAGCGACCAACCAGGCCATAGTGCTCCCCTTTTCCAGCGCTCCGGAACCATCCAGGCTGCGGGCTCACGCGAGAGATAAAGTAGATTTGCAGTTGCTTAACGATCATATAGACCCCTGACACTCCGCGGCGCAGCCACGGCAAGGGGCTGCGGAAGGACATTTGCATGCAGTGGGAAGAACTGGGAATTGAGGGCGCCTGGCTGGTGACTCCCAAGATGTTCGAGGACGAACGGGGCTTTTTTGCCGAAGCCTTCAAGGCGGAAGAGTTCGAGAAGGCCGTGGGGCACCCGTTCCACCTGCGTCAGGCCAACATGTCGGTCTCTAAGGCCGGCGTGGTCCGCGGGATCCACTACGCCGATGTTCCGCCCTCGCAGGCCAAGTATGTCTCTTGCACCAGGGGGGCCATCATCGACTACATCGTCGACATTCGCGTAGGCTCCCCGACCTTCGGCAAGTCCGTCTCGGTCCTGCTCGACTCTGCGCGTCCCCGCTTCGTTTACATTTCCGAGGGCCTGGGACACGCCCTCTGCGCCCTCGAGGACGGCTCCACCGTCAACTACCTGGTCTCAGAGCCTTTCAACCCCGGCGCGGAACACGGCGTCCAGCCGCTTGACCCGACCCTGGGCATCGAGTGGCCTAAGGAAGACCTGCACGGCAACCCGATCGAGCTGCTGCTGTCCCCCAAGGACACAGCTGCACCCTCCCTTACCGATGCGGTTGAGCAGGGCCTGCTCCCCACCTATGAGGACTGTGTGAGCTACCGCCGTTCCCTCTAGAAGCCAGCACGACAGCAGGGCCCGGGCCATTGGTCCCGGGCCCTATTGTTACCGCTCACCATTACAGCGCAATTTCGTGCGCCAACCCCCGTTCGTATGAAAATGCGTGCGCAGCCGTATTGTGACCGACCTAATATAAAAGGGGTCACTGCCGGCCCACTGTCAGGCACTTTTCAACGGGGAAATGATGGAACCTTTTACTCACCAGTCCGCCTCACCTAACGTGAAGAAATCTCGTTTTGGGTGGGGGGTGAGTGCGATACTTCTCCTCACCGCCGTCCTCGGTGGCTGCTCCTCTACAGCCGTCCCGACGGGGGAAGCAGTAGAGAGCCCGTCCCACGGCGGTGAAGCTGCCCTGGCGCTTCCCGACCTCGCACAGGCCAACGTCTGGGTTGGGATAGGTGGGACGGCGCTGCTCTGGGTGTCGCTTGCGGTCTGTCTGTTGGGCTTCGGGTTCGGCATCATCTCCTACTCCTCGCTGCGCCGCCTGCCAGTGCACAAGTCAATGCTGGAGATCTCGGAGCTGATCTACACCACCTGCAAGGCCTACCTGTTCAAGCAGGGTCGCTTCTTGCTGATCCTCTGGGTCTTCATCACCACCGTCATCGTCATCTACTACAGGTTCCTCATCGACTTCACCTGGGGTAGAACGCTCATCATCGTCTTCTTCTCCCTGCTCGGCATGGCCGGTTCCTACGCCGTGGCCTGGTACGGGATTCGGGTCAACACCTTCGCCAACTCACGCATGGCCTACGCGGCCCTGCGCGGCAAGCCCCTGCCCCTGCACAAGATTCCCCTCACCGCCGGCATGTCCATCGGCATGGTGCTGATCTCGCTTGAGCTGTTCATGATGCTGATTATCCTGCTGGTGCTTCCCCCGGCCATCGGGGGTGCCTGCTTCATCGGCTTCGCCATCGGTGAGTCCCTGGGAGCCTCTGCCCTGCGTATCGCCGGCGGTATCTTCACCAAGATTGCCGACATCGGCTCCGACCTCATGAAGATTGTCTTCAAGATTGATGAGGACGACCCCCGTAACCCCGGTGTCATCGCCGACTGTGTGGGCGACAATGCGGGAGACTCGGTCGGCCCCTCGGCTGACGGTTTCGAGACCTACGGGGTCACCGGCGTCGCCCTGGTCACCTTCATCATCCTGGCGGTGCCGGACCCCATCATGCAGGCCACCCTGCTGGTGTGGATCTTCGTTGTCCGCGCGGCCATGCTGATCGCCTCAGGTTTGGCCTACTGGATCAACTCGGCGCTAACCAACGCCCGCTACCGAAATGCGACCCGGATGGACTTCGAAGCCCCCCTGACCTCCCTGGTGTGGATCACCTCGATTGTCTGCATCGCAGTGACCTTCGGAACCACCGCCCTCATCATGGGCAACACCCACGACGGACTGGGCTGGAAGCTGGCGGCCATCATCACCTGCGGCACCCTGGCCGGGGCCCTGATTCCAGAACTGGTCAAGGCCTTCACCTCCACCTCTTCGCGCCACGTGCGAGAGACGGTGAAGAGTTCGCGAGAGGGCGGGGCCTCCCTCAACATTCTCTCGGGGCTTGTGGCCGGTAACTTCTCTGCCTACTGGCTGGGGATTGCCATCGTCGGCCTCATGTCGGTTGCCTTCCTGGTCTCCGGCTTCGGTCTCGGCGACATCATGGCAGCCCCCGCTGTCTTCGCCTTCGGCCTGGTGGCCTTCGGCTTCCTCGGCATGGGACCCGTGACCATCGCCGTCGACTCCTACGGCCCGGTCACTGACAACGCCCAGTCGGTATTTGAGCTCTCCCAGATCGAGCACATTCCCGGCATCAGCGAAGAGATTGAGAAGACCGATGGCTACAAGCCGGAGTGGTCCCGCGCCAAACTGATGCTGGAAGAGAACGACGGGGCCGGTAACACCTTTAAGGCCACCGCCAAGCCCGTCCTCATCGGCACTGCCGTTGTCGGGGCTACAACGATGATCTTCTCGATCATCATCGGCCTCACCAGCGGCCTCAGCGAGAACCTCGACAAACTTTCACTGTTGCACGCCCCCTTCC
>CAMFDH010000227.1 GCA_945949035.1 uncultured Actinomyces sp. | reverse complement strand
GCGGGTCAGTCCTCTTTGATGTGGGTCCGGGAGGAAGACCTCCTGGCGCAACATTCCGATGCTTCCTTCTTTATCGGGGGCGATGACCTCTCCGCTCGAGGGCGGGAGAAGTCCGGCAAGGACAGCCAGAAGGGTGGACTTACCGCTTCCGTTGGCTCCGGTAACCAGCAGGTGCTCCCCGGGCTCGAGCCGGAATGACACGGGGGAGAGGCGTCCTCTTACAGTGACACCTGCGGCTGACACCGCGATGCCCTGCCGCTTTGAATCGGCCCCAGCCCCAAGTCCCGCGAAGTGCAGGGGGCGGGGCGGCTTGGCAACCTGGTCCCGTTCCAGCTCGATGAGCTTCCGCTCCACCTCACCAATCCGCCGCGACACCACGCGGGCGTTGCGGTCCCCGTAGAACTTCTGGGCGATGCGGGACTCGGTTCGCGGCTTCCAGTCGACGTGCCCCACCACCGGGGTGGACTTTGCGGAGGAGCGCAGTCGCTTCAGCTCGTCCTGCTCGTCGCGGTAGCGCTTGATCCAACGTTCCCTGTCCGCGGCGCGCTGCAGCAGGTAGTCGCTGTAGCTGCCGGTGAACCGCGTGATGCCAAACCCGCCGTGCCTCTCATCATTCAGCTGACGAACAAGCGCGTGGGCTCGGGGCGCCGGATCGAGGTCGATGAGGACGGTGGCGACCTCGTCTAGAAAGGCTCGGTCGTGACTGGCAAGCAGAACCGGTCCGGGCCAGGAGGCAAGAGAGGTGCGGAGGAAGTCAACCGCCGAGTCATCGAGATGGTTGGTGGGCTCATCCAGGAGCAGCGCGTGGGGACGGTTCAGCAGCAGCCAGGCGAGGGACAGACGAGCCCTCTGGCCGCCGGAAAGGGTGCCTGTCAGTCGGTCGCCGTCGATATTGGCGAGGCCGAGGGCGTTGACAGTGGTGGAAATGTGCTGGTCAGTCGACCATACGTCGAGGCGTTCGGCCTCGGTCAGGGCGTCTCCGTAACGCTGCGTGGTGGCAGGATCTTCAGGGTCGAGGGCGAGCGCCGCTGCGGCAGCTTCCAGTTCCCGCTCGGCTTCCCGGCTGGTGCGGACGGCCTCTTCCAGCGCGGCAGAAACAGAGACGTCCTCCCCAAAGGGCGGGACCTGGTGCAGCAGCCCGAGTCGCGCGTGACGCGTGGAGGCATGCAGGATGGCTGAGCCAGCATCGGCTTCAACCAGGCCCGCGATGATCTTGAGCAGGGTGGTCTTGCCGCTGCCATTTTCCCCGATGAGGCCGACGACCTCACCGGGGGTAACGGTGAAACTGATGTCCGTGAGGACACGTCGATCCGGGTATGACTTGGAGATACCGTCGACGTGAAGGTGGCTTGAGAGCAGTGGGGTAGACATGGCTGAGTGGCCTTTGCGCTGGTGAAGCTGTCCTGCCGGGCGAGGGGCCGCGGACGCAGGGAGGGCGAACTCAGATGAACATGTCAGACATACTACTCGTCTAGCGCCCCCTCAAACTGTGAATCGTAGAGGCGGCGGTAGGCACCGTTCGCCTCAATCAGTTCATCGTGGTTGCCCTTCTCAACGATGTCCCCGTCCTCCATCACCAGGATGAGGTCGGCCTCGCGGATGGTTGAGAGGCGGTGGGCGATGACGAAGGAGGTCCGCCCCTTCTGCAGCGCATTCATCGCCTCTTGCAGCAGTCGTTCGGTGCGGGTATCAACCGAGGAGGTCGCCTCATCGAGGATGAGGATTGGCGGCTGAGCCACGAAGGCGCGGGCGATGGTGAGCAGCTGGCGCTCGCCAGCCGAGAGGTTTGAGGCCTCTTCATCGAGCTCCGTGTCGTAGCCCTTGGGGAGCTGGCGCACCAGACGGTCGACGTAGGTGGCCTTGGCGGCGGCGGTGATCTGCTCCTCCGTGGCGTCCTCGTTCCCGTAACGAATGTTCTCACTGATCGTTCCGGCGAACAGCCAGGGGTTCTGCAGCACCATGCCGGTGCGGCGGCGAACATCGTCGCGCTTCAGCTGGGCGATGTCCTGGCCGTTGACTGTGATGCGTCCGCCATCGAGTTCGTAGAAGCGCATCAGCAGGTTGACCAGGGTGGTCTTCCCAGCTCCGGTGGGGCCGACGATGGCGACTGTCTGTCCCGGTTCCACCGTGAAGGAAAGGTCGCGGATCAGCGGCCGGTCGGGGCTGTAGGAGAACTTGACGTGCTCGAAGGCAATGCGTCCCTGTCCTTCGACCGGGGCGGGTGCGTCGGGGTTATCCGGGCTCTGGTCCTCTGCGTCAAGCAGTTCGAAGACACGTTCCGTTGAGGCCACACCGGATTGAACCGAAGCGGCCATGCCGCCCAGTTCCGCCAGC
This sequence comes from uncultured Actinomyces sp., assembly GCA_945949035.1. Lineage (GTDB taxonomy): Bacteria > Actinomycetota > Actinomycetes > Actinomycetales > Actinomycetaceae > Scrofimicrobium. The sequence goes on along the minus strand of CAMFDH010000227.1, from coordinate 756 downwards.
GGTTGGTTGAACTGGGTCGAGTACTGGATGAAGGCCTGCACGGAACCGAGGAGCAGGCTGCCCCCCGCGACCATGACCCCGCCGATGACGGCGATGCCGACGTAGACCAGGTTGCCGACGAAGCTCATCATGGGCATCATCAGGCCGGAGAGGAACTGGGCCTTGAACGCAGCCTGGTACAGCTCGTCGTTCTCTTTCGCGAAGTCCTTCTCGAAGCGCTTCTGCTGACCGAAGACCTTGATGAGGGCGTGGCCGGAAAAGGATTCTTCAACCCGGGCATTGAGGCGTCCAACCTTGAGCCACTGCATGTTGAAGGCCTTCTGAGACTTGGGGCCGATGATCCCAAAGATGACGCCGAGCAGCGGGAATGAGATCAGGGCGATCAGGGTGAGCTGCCAGGAGATAGTCAGCATCATGATCAGGGCGCCGATGACGGTAAACACCGAGGTGATCGCACCGGAGAGCGACTGCTGCAGGGTGTTGGTCATGTTGTCGATGTCGTTGGTGACCCTGGAGATGAGGTCGCCGCGCTTCACCCTGTCGAAGTAGGAGAGGGGGAGGCGGTTGATCTTGTCTTCGACCTCGCCGCGCAGCTTCCACATGGCGCGGACCATGACGCGGTTGAGGACGTAGCCCTGCAACCAGGAGAACACGGCCGCACCGACGTAGAGGGCGAGGACGATGAGCAGGATCTGGCCGAGGCGGTCGAAGTCGATACCGGAACCTGGGACGACGTTCATCTTGGCGACCATGTCC
>CAMFDH010000226.1 GCA_945949035.1 uncultured Actinomyces sp. | reverse complement strand
GGGGCGGTGAAAAGCTAGTGAAGTCATTTGAGAATCCAGCCAGGTTTGAGGCTGAACTCATTACAAACCCAGACCCTTTCCTCATGGAGTACATGGGAACGTACTACTGCTACTCAACGGACGAGGACGGAGTCAGGGTCTCTGTTTCCGAAGACCTGGTCAGTTGGAGCTACAGGTCATTCGCATTCACCGACCCACAGCGACGTGCTTTCTGGGCACCGTGCGTGGTTTATCGGAACGGTACTTTCTACATGTACGTATCGGACCGTCCTCGTGAGTCTGACGACGCTCATGAGCAACGTCTTCGTGTCGCCATATCGTCGGACCCTCTGGGACCATTCGAAGCACTGCATTATCTTCTACCCGATGAGTTCGCAATTGACGCAGATGTGGTGTTCGACCAGCATGGCAACCCCTACATGTTCTACGCCAGCAATGAGTTCACTGGTCTAGATCTGAACCGACCTGGTACCTCAATCGTCCTCGACAAGATGAAGGACTTGGTAACACTGGCAGGAAATCCCCGTCCAGTTGTGGTTCCCACGCTGCCCCAGGAAGTCTTTGCCTTCAATCGTTTTGGAGACGAGCGTGACTGGCACACCATCGAGGGCGGCGCCTACTTTACGCGGCGAAACCGCGCCTTCATGACCTACTCGGGTAACGCATACGTCCGACCCGACTACTTCATCGGGTACTCACGTGCGGACCTCGAAGAATCGATAGATAGCCTGGAGTGGAGCAAGGTTCCCGACGACCAGACATTCAACCCTCTAATGATGAGAAATGCTGAGGTCGAGGGCACTGGCCACAACTCGGTGATCCAGGCACCGAACCTTGTTGACTGGTGGATTATCTACCACGGCAGAGATGCTGAAGAAGAGCTGCTGGAGGACGTTGAGCAACGAGTAATGCGCCTCGATGAGCTCCATTTCGACTCTGATGAAATGTGGACTGACGGACCGACTAGCGGCACGATCGCTGCTCCGGCCCCGCCGAACATCGAGAGCAGATCACAAGTCGACCTCGCCCCCGAGCGATCCAGTGAGTTGATCATTGCAGAGCAGGTTGGACCGTACGTTGCCGAGATCTACATTCGAAGCCACCCTGGAGATTCTGGAGCCCGGTTTGCAATCACTGCTCTGAAGGCGAGTGAGGCTGACTCAATCAGCTTCTGGTTTGACTTCGGAAGCCGGACAGTCACAGCGCGTGTTATGACCAGTGGGATCTGGACTGACCTACGAAGTGAAGAACTAAAGGACTTCGACTTCACTCAGTGGCAGCCTATTCGCGTGGAACGCACCTTGGACCAAGTCATCCTTCGAAGAGGTGAAGAGGTCTTGATTCAGGTTGAACACACCTGGGCCCTACGCCATGCCGACTTGGCTGTCTCAAGTCAGTACACGCACACTTCGGTCGGTTACACCCGTCTCTCCAAACACTTTGACTGGTACGCAGAACAGGGAGCTTCGATCGCCTCCGTAGTCACTGCGCCACAACCAACGCCGCTTCACAAGAACGGAGTCTGGTGTGAGGACTCGACGATTACATTCTCGACTTCGCCCATCGACTCAGACTCCAAGGTAACGCTTGACTTCTGGCTTCCAACGCCCGATTCCGAAGTTCACGTTCAGCAACCTGGCGTTCTCACCCAAACACTCTCGGGAAAGAAAGGAAGGAGGCAAACACTACGCCTATCAGCACCCAGGAACACCAAGCTCCAACTTCACCTAATCCGTAGCGCACTAGCAGGTGCCAGCTGTACCGCACTTCAGTGACTCCACAGATCCAGCACAAGTCACAACACCAAGAATCCAACAGAGCAGAATGAAACGAGGGAAACCAATGACCATACGACGTCGTATCGGACTATCAGCAGCCGGAGTAGCAGCTGCGCTAACGCTTGGACTCACCGCTTGCTCAAGCGGTGGCACCGCGGACCCTGAAAAAACCCCTTCGAGCGGAGGTGATGAGGCAGTAGCGACTGAAGAGGTTGAACTGAACTTCCGCACCTGGCTTCCAACCCAGGTGCAGTGGCCGGAGTTGATCGCCGCGTTTGAGAACGAGAATCCCAACATCAAGATCAACTTCTTGCGCGATGAGGACTACGACGCGTTCCGCACCAACCTCGACAATGAGATTCTCGCCGGAGAAACTCCTGATATCTACGGTATTCAGGCTGGCGCTTCATTCGATGACTACGCCGAGTACGCACTGCCCGTGGCGGATTACGCCTCCGGATGGATCGACTCAGTACGCGCAGAGCCTCGCAAGGAAACAACCACCCAAGACGGCACTGAAGCTGCCGTACCGATTCTTACGGCTGGAATGGAGTTCTACCTCTACAACCAGGACCTGTTCACCGAGCTTGGCTTGGAGCTTCCCAAAAACTACGACGAGCTCCTGAAAGTTTCAAAGGCTGCAACCGATGCGGGGTACACCCCATTCGCGATGGGAGCAGCGGACACCTGGCACATCTCTGACTTCTTCATCTGGCTCTCCAACCAGTACGGAAGCGGCGGTGAGATCTACAAGGCTGCCGCAGGTGAGATTCCCTGGAACAGCGACGCCCTCGTGCAGGCTGCAACTGACTGGCAGAAGCTGTTCACAGATGGGATCTTCCAGAAGGGCGCTCTAACCACGACCACCTACCCATCGGCACGCGACGACTACTTCCTAGCTGGCCGCGCACTCGCATTCCCCACAGGTTCTTGGCATGTGGGAATGACGATGGTGGGCCCAGATCAGGAACAGCCAGGCAGCGCCATCGAGGATAGCGAGGTCGGCATGGCCGCCTTCCCCCAGATTGGTCCCAATGATGGGGGTTCAACCTCGGGTGTTGACTTTGCTCTGGCAGTTTCAAGTGACATCAGCGATGAGAAACTTGATGCAGCCAGCAAGTTTGTTGAGTTCATGGCGGTCGGCACTGGCCAGCAACTCTGGGTAAACACCCTGCAGGGCTTCCCCGTCGCTGATGGTGTTGAGGTTCAGGTAGCAGAGGACGAACCGGAGATTGCGAAGAAGAGCCTCAAAGTAGTCGAGGAGTCTCTTGCGGCATCAAAGTACCCTCGCAAACTAGTCGTTCCCGGATGGG
>CAMFDH010000225.1 GCA_945949035.1 uncultured Actinomyces sp. | reverse complement strand
AGCACATTTCACACCAACCTCAACTGGTCCCATGGGTACGAACTGCTCCCCGCCGGGGTTCGCTGCACCTACTGGACCAGGGACGACCCCCGCGTCAGCATGGTTACCCACAGCCCGTGGTCGTACTCCGTGTGGATCTACGGACTACTGGGCATCGCTCTGATTCAAGCGATCCGCGTCATCAACCCGGACCTTCTCTCTCGGCGGCGCACCTGGTCTTCGTGAACAAGCACGATGTGTAGCGCGTTGCGACTCACAAACCGAAACTGCGGGTCGACAGTCTCCGTCCCACAACCAAGGAACTGGGACGGCCTACGCAGTTCTTAGGAATCGGGGGCGGGGGAGAGAGAGGAGACGCCCGCCGGTGGAGATGTTGGGGGCACGGCTCTCTTCGAGAAGTGCACGTTGGCGCGGCTACGCTCGGCGCATGTCCGATGCTCCACTTTCCCGAGTCAGCGTCCGGTTCGTGGCCGAGGACGGCCACGTCACGACTCTGGTGGTGGGCGACGCCATCGAGTGGCACCTACGCTTTCAGGCCTGAGGCGGTGCAACTGGCCATCCGACCGGTCACCGGTTCACCTGGATGGGTGCACCCTCAAGTTCCCAGTAGCGCTGAGCGCCTGAGAACGCCAGCTTGCTCCGTTGTTAACGCATACGACTTCTGCGACGATAACCGGGTTGAGACCGTCCCTCCCAGCAAGGAATTGATTATGCGCCGCACCCTTGCCACGCTCGCCGCCGTCACATTGGCCACTGCATCAATGCTTGTCGGTGTGGGACAAGCGAACGCTCAGGACGCCTGGCCCGTTGATCCCGGGCAGGGATCTCCCGTCCGGCCAGTCGACGTGACCAGCTTTGCGCTCACCCCTGACCGTCTGGAGTTCTACAATCCCTTCATCGGCCTGCCGAGAATCATCTCGCCGTTTGGCACGACCACGAAGATCGTGTGTACCGGGTTCCGCGGGTACGACAACTGCTGGCAGGCCGACCAAGCCGGGAACCCACACAAGCTGCGCCCCATTCTGGGCCTTGGATCGTCTACTCCAGCGTCCAACGTCTTCCTGTACCCGGGCATGATCCCCGGACTCTAACGAGATTCACCTCCTTCGTGAACTAATCGTTCAGTTTCGTGTCGTACCCGCATGGCACGGTGGATGTGAACGACGCAAACTGACGTTGCTCACTTCGTCGCCAAGGCGACTTCTCGACACAGGAGGCATGACGATGGCACGACTGGTCAAAGAGCTGACAGGCCCGAACGAAACTGGGCGTTGGGGCGCCTCAGCAACCGATCTCGGGTTCCCGGCGATCACCAACCACGGGTACACGATCACGATCTTCGGCGACACCTTCGTCGACCACGTCGGCGGCAGCGGCTGGAGGTCTCCAGTCGGGTTTCGCCAGTCCAACCCAGACATTGAGAACGGCATCCGGTGGGACAACGCCATCGGCGGCGCCTACGCCAAAGAGATGATCAACTATCAGCACCGCGGAACGGTCCATGCTGGCGAGCTCCCGGACGGCTTCACCAACATTCCGAACGACCTGATCCACCTGCCCGACGGCCGGTACATGATGACAACTTTCGCGATCCGGTCCTGGGATCCGATCTCGCCCGGCGGGAGCTGGGCGACCTTCCACTCGCGCATGTGGACCTCGACCGAAGCCCACGCCGAGAACTGGGAACGCACGTGGGATCTGGAGGTCAATCGCGAGAACTTCGACTTCCCTAACGTGGGGGAGTGGAGTCACTTCCAGAACAACACGATGCTCATGCTCCCCGGCGAACCTTGGGTTTACATCTACGGCACCAACGAGGGCCGTTGGAACGGCGGCGGCATCCATCTCGTGCGCGTGGACTGGCGCAGCATGTGGAACCGTTCAACCTATGAGTTCTGGGGTCGAGACGGCGGCGGAACATGGGCATGGCGCCGCGGTGGTTTCACGACCCCGATCCTCACCCCCACGGTTCCTAACAACGCCATCGGCGAGCTCTCCGCTCAAGTCATCGACGGACGAGTCGTGCTCTCGTACTGCGACGGCATCCTTGGCGCCGTCACCCGGACCGCTCCTCGCCCGGAAGGCCTATGGACGATGCCCGCCATTCAGGTCACCGGAGTCGAGCAGCCAGCCCTTTACGCGCCGGCGATCCATCCGTACAGCAACTTGGGCCGTGCGCAAATGCTGCTGTCAGCGTGGCCGCAGGTGAATGGCCAGACGCTCTACTACGGCACGAGGCAATGGGAGGTCAGCCTCTTCGGTGGAGGGTCCGGCTCCCTGAGTTCCTCTCCGACGGCGCGGGCAGCGACCGAGAACCTGTCCTCCGAGTCCAGTCACGTGACCGAGGAGTACACGGGGGACCTGGCGCCTGACGTCTCTCAGCTCCCCGTGGCCGAGCAGGTCGCGGTTCTCGCGGACGCAGTCGACGCCGAGGTCGATCATGATTGGCTCCGCTCTGCCTTACAAGGAGAACTCGAGGACGATCGCACAACCCCGGCCGATCACGAAAACTATGACCCGATGACCGCGGAGTAGGCCCTTCTCGAGCGGACTCCTCGGCGGTGCGCCCCTTGGCCCGGGCGTCCCGGGCGGTGTCGCTTTTCCGCAATGTCTGTCGGATCAATTAGTGGCCGCCCAGAACGGGTGCAGTTCTGGGCGGCAGCAATGCCAGCGTTGCGTCCGTCGTCACCGCACTCAGATCCACAGCATCCGGGAACAGGAAACGTTACGTGTTTCCGGCGTTCCCCGACCCAAGTCCGAACGGATGGGGGAGTCGCCGTCGGCGAGCACGCTCCAGCCGCCACGCAGCCAACCAAGTAGGGGAGCCGTTACTCCTCGGGCTCCTGCGCTGGCGCCGCGACGTCGTTGGCCTCGCGGGCTTCGCCCTGAACGGCCACGGCGCATACCCAGACGCCCTCGCCGAACTGCCCACCAACTGCCCTGAATAGCGTACACAGAACGGTTAACTATCTGTCCACCCTAAACCAGTAGGTGCCGTCCACGATTTCTGAATTTGCCAAGTTGATGCCCGGCTCTCCAATTGTGAAAGCTGCAAGTTCGCTTGCATACCTCGCTAAGTGGTCGGTGTGCGCCTTGAT
>CAMFDH010000224.1 GCA_945949035.1 uncultured Actinomyces sp. | reverse complement strand
GGAGACGAGGACGAGCGGGTAGGAACCCGACTCGGTGGTGGTGCGGTCGAGGTCGATCGCAATGTCGTAGGTCGAGCGACCCTCAACCACCGGGGAGACCTCAACGACCTTGGCAGCACCTGCGGCCGAGTAGGGAACGAACTCATCGCCGACCTTGAGTGCAACGGTTGACAGGTCGCTCACCTTGGAGGCATCGGCGTAGCCGATGGTGCCCGTTCCAGCGGAGATCGCCTGAACTACTCCTGAGGTTCCCTGGGCGCCCTCAGCTCCAGCAAAGGAGTAGGGGAACTTGTCTTCCGGCTTGGCATCCCAGACGGCGCCCGCGTTATCGGCCAGGTAGGCCGCGAAGTTCTTGGTGGTACCCGAGTCGTCTGATCGGTAGACAACCGTGATCGGCTGTTCCGGCAGTTCGGTACCGGGGTTCAGGGCAACGATGGCAGCATCGTTCCACGTGGTGATTGAACCCTTGAAAATGGCCGCGATCGTCTCGGCGTCAAGGTTGAGGGCGTCGACACCATCAATGTTGAATGCAACTGCGATCGGGGAGATGTAAACGGGCAGGCTGAGGACCTCGGAGCCAGCCGCGCAGGGGGCGAAGGTGGAGGTCAGTTCGTCCTCGGACAGGTAGGAGTCCGAACCGGCGAACGATACGGCGCCCTCCATGAACTGCTTACGACCGGCGCCGGAGCCAACCGGGTTGTAGTTGATGGTGACATCAGGGTTGGCGGTTTGGAAGGCGGCCACCCAGGAGGCCTGTGCGGCTTCCTGGGAAGAGGCACCTGCGCCACTGTAGGTTCCCGAGATGGCAGTGGAGCCGGCGCCGGACTCAGCGCCTTCTGTCGAAGTATCAGGGGTTGCCTGCTCGTTGGCAGCGCATCCGGCCAGGGCCAGGGGAAGGGCTGCGACCAGGGCCGCGGCGCGTAGCAGATTCTTTCGTTTGCTCATGACCCCAGTCTTTCTGGGCCATGTGAACTCTCGTTTGAAGCAATGTGAACAGAGTGTGAACAAAGCGTGAAGACTTGCTGAACTTGTCTCCGTCGTGGGCGCGGGTATGGTTCCACGGTGTCGACGCCCTAAAATGGCCCCATGCACAGCCAGGTAATGGCGATACTGATCGCTGCCGGGATATTCCTATCCCTGCTTGCCACGGCCGGCCTGGTTATTTTGCTGATGCGGCGCCTGGAACGTGTCCCACCGACACGGGAAAAACTGGACCCCACCACAGAGGCGCTGCTAGCGACGATTCCGATGCCCGCGGTGGTTTTTGGCGAGTCGATGCGCCGCACCTACGTCAACCCGGCCTACGAGGCGAGCCAGGGCCTGGTCCGAAGGGTGACCAGGCAGGAGTGGTTTCAACGTGCCCTCATGGAGTCGTTTCTAACGGGTGCGGGCGCGTCACGTCCCGCCAGCGTGGAGTTCCCCGAAGACATCTACCTGATGCCGCTTCCGGGGCCCAAGGTTGTCGCCATCATCATCGACCAGATGGAGCGCTACCAGACGGCCGCTCTGCGAGAGGATTTCATTGCGAACGCGAGCCACGAGCTGAACACTCCGGCCGCCGCGATCTCCCTGCTGGCGGAAGCCCTGGCGAAAACGGTCAAGAAGGGCAGTCGCTCTGAAGTCTTCGCTAACTCGCTGGTTGAGGAGGCCGATCGACTCACCTCGCTGACGCGCGACATTGTTCGTCTTTCCGAGGTGCAGCACGCCTCACATGCAGAGGACAGCGACGCTAGAAAGAACTCCTTTGAGGTTGATGAGGCCGCCCGCGAGGTCGTGGCCAGTCACCAGGCTCTTGCCGATCAGGTCGGTGTCAACCTGGTCCACATCCCCACCGTGGATCCGCTCTTTGCCTGGGGAACGGCCCAGCAGTTTGAGGTGGCACTGGGCAACCTGGTGGAAAACGCAATCCGTTACGCCCCACCGCAATCGGAAGTTACCGTTGAAACGGGGCGCAGGGGTGACTTTGCGACTGCCGCTGTGACCGATACCGGAGAGGGGATTCCAAAGGAGATGCAGCAGCAGGTTTTCCAGCGCTTCTACCGCGTCGATCCGGCACGTAACCGTTCAGCCGGTGGAACCGGACTGGGGCTTTCCATCGCCCGGAACACCGCGCGCCGAATGGGGGGCGACGTCACGGTCGAGTCAGAACCCGGCGCCGGTTCGACCTTTACCTTTTCAATGCGCGCAGTTCCGGTAGCGTCAAGCGAAACCAACCAGGGGGAACTCCCATGAGAAAACGTCTGCTTCTTGTCGAGGACGAGGCCGCAATCGCCCTACCCCTTTCCTTCCTTCTGGAAGAAGAAGGTTTTAAGGTCAAGGTGGTTTCTGACGGAGTCTCGGCGTTGAAGGAGTTTTCTCGCAAGGAGCCCGACATCATCCTGCTTGATGTCATGCTTCCCGAGATGTCGGGGATTGAGGTGTGCCAGCGCATCCGGCTCACCTCCGATGTCCCCATCATCATGCTCACCGCACGCGGGTCAGAGATCGACAAGGTGGTTGGTCTTGAGGTCGGGGCTGATGACTACGTCACCAAGCCCTACTCTTCGCGAGAGCTTGTGGCCCGAATCCGCTCGGTCATGCGCCGTTCTCGTCCCTCGGGAGTTGACTACGAAGAACCCGAGGACGAGGTCCTTAGTGTCGGTACCGTCGTCCTCGACTCGGGACGTCACACTGTCACAGTTGACGGTGACGAGGTCGAGATGCCGCTCAAGGAGTTTCAGTTGCTACGAGAGCTGATGCGCAACAGCGGTCGGGTTGTCTCCCGGGCGCACCTTCTCAGTGAGGTTTGGGGGGCAGACTTCTTTGGTGACCAGCGGACCCTGGATGTCCACGTCAAGCGTTTGCGGAAGCGGATCACCCCGGAGGACTCAGAAACCAAGCTGATCAGCACGGTTCGCGGAGTGGGATACCGCTTCGAAGAGGCCTAGGCGGCCTCGGCCTGAATCTGGGCCTGAATCGAGAGGATCTCTGCGATGAGCTTCGCGGTGGTCTGGTTGTAGGTCTCCACCTCTGCCCGCAGGTCCTCAGGGGTCGCTTCACCGCGCTCAACCTCGATCGTCCGGTCTCGCACGACGTCCAGGCGAAGCGCTAGGTCTGCGATGCGG
>CAMFDH010000223.1 GCA_945949035.1 uncultured Actinomyces sp. | reverse complement strand
CTCGACCTCTTCTCATTCCCAGATGAGATTGGTTCGGGACTGCCCGTATTCCACACCAAGGGTGCGGCAGTTCGCATGGAGATGGAAGACCACTCACGTCGCCAGCACCTGGCCGGTGGCTATGACTTCGTCTCGACTCCGCACATCACCAAGGGTGAGCTGTTTGAGCGCTCCGGCCACCTCGCCTGGTACAAGGACGGGATGTTCCCCCCGCTGCACGTCGACCAGGTGGTTGACGAAGAAACCGGTGAGGTCATCAAGCCTGGGCAGGACTACTACCTGAAGCCCATGAACTGCCCGATGCACTCACTCATCTTCTCTTCCCGAGGGCGTTCCTACCGTGATCTGCCTATGCGCCTTTTTGAGTTCGGGACGGTCTACCGCTACGAGAAGTCCGGCGTGGTTCACGGCCTGACGCGCGCACGCGGATTCACCCAGGATGACGCACACATCTACACCACGCGCAGCCAGATGAAGGAAGAGATCCGTGAGGTTCTTGAGTTCATCCTGCAGCTGCTGCGTGACTACGGTCTAAATGACTTCTACCTTGAAATGTCAACGAAGGACCCGGTCAAGTACGTGGGCTCCGACGAGATCTGGGAGGAAGCCACCGCCACTCTGCGTGAGGTTGCTGAGGAGTCCGGTCTCGAACTGGTAGAGGATCCGGGAGGGGCCGCTTTCTACGGCCCCAAGATCTCAGTTCAGGCAAGGGATGCTCTTGGCCGAACCTGGCAGATGTCAACGATCCAGCTGGACTTCAACACCCCGGAGCGCCTCGACCTCGAGTACACCGAGGCCGACGGATCGCGCCAGCGCCCGGTCATGATTCACCGTGCCCTGTTTGGTTCCATCGAGCGATTCTTCGCAATTCTGCTCGAACACTATGCAGGTGCCTTCCCCATGTGGCTTGCCCCTGAGCAGGTTCGCCTGATTCCAGTCGCCGAAGCATTCAACGACTACCTGGAAGAGGTCGCCAAGCAGTTGAAGGCCCAGGGAATTCGTGCCTCTGTGGACACTTCTTCTGATCGATTCGGGAAGAAGATCCGTAACGCCTCCAAGGACAAGATTCCCGCAGTTCTGATTGCGGGTGGTGAGGACGAGGCCGCCGGGGCTGTTTCCTTCCGCCTTCGTGGCGGCGAGCAGATCAACGGCATTCCTGTCGCAACTGCGGTCGAAGCGATCATCAAGCATGTGCGTGAGCGCCGCAATGACGATGACATCGTCCTGGCGATTGACTAGGTGGTCGGCGTGACGGAGAAGGGGACGGAGGACTTCGGCCCGGTGGGGGTTCCCGATGCCTTCCAGAGGCTGTGGACTCCGTATCGAATGGTCTACATCGATGCTGGGCCCACCAGGGAGAAGGCTCCGTGCCCCTTCTGTGTCGCCCCCTCGCTGAACGATGAGGACGCCCTCATCGTCTACCGCGGTGAGTCCTCGTACGTGATCTTGAATCTCTATCCCTACAACTCCGGCCACCTCCTGGTGTGCCCCTACCGCCACGTTGCGGACTACACGGAGCTCACTGATGAAGAACGTATCGAAATAGGGGATCTAACGGCCGCTGCGATGCGTGTAGAGAGAGCGGTGTCGAACCCGCAGGGCTTCAACCTAGGGATGAACCAGGGGCCTGTGGCCGGCGCCGGAATCGCCTCCCACCTTCATCAACATGTAGTCCCGCGGTGGGGCGGGGACGCGAACTTCTTCCCGATCATTGCCCAAACCAAGGCTATTCCACAGCTTCTGGGTGATGCCCGGTCGCAGCTGGCTGACGCATGGGAGATCCACTCCGGACTGTCTGACGAAAGAGGGAATCACTAGTGCTGGGTAACCACGGACGCTCGATTACACAGGTTCTGTTCACCCCGGTGGCCAAAGTCCTGGCACGCATGGGTGTCACCCCAAACATGGTCACCTATGCCTCGGCCGTAGTGGTCGCAGGACTGTCATTTGGCCTTCTTGCTCGCGGCTACCTCGCCCTCGGCGGCATCCTGCTGGGGATTGTCCTCTTCGCCGACTCCATCGACGGCATTCTCGCTCGCATGACAGGTGCGTCATCTAAGTACGGCGCATTCCTGGATTCGACAATGGACCGAATCACCGATGGTATCGTATTCGGCTCTCTCCTCTGGTGGGCGATTGTCGGACTACCAGACGGCGCTATTCGGACGGTAACCGTCATATCGGGAATCATCTGCATGGTCGCGATCGGTGTGGTGCCCTACGCGCGATCGCGAGCAGAGAACTTCGGGGTCATCGCAAAGGTCGGCATCGCAGAGCGAACCGATCGTCTCATCATCGCCCTCGTCGGGGCTGGATTCACCGACTTCGGTCTACCTGAGGTCCTTTTCCCCATTGGCATGACGTGGGTTGCCTTCGCCTCCTGTGTCACCGTTGTCCAACGTATGGTCGTCACCTACCGGGAACTCGGCGCTGAAGAACTGGAGAAGCCGTGAACACTGGAAAGCTCTACCGCCGGGCGTGGCGGCTTCTCCCGTTTGTGCCGCGTCCCCTCGTCTACGGCATCGCTCATCTTGCCGCGGATATCACCTGGCGACTCAATGGGGCTTCCGTCAAGCAGATGCGGAAAAACTACTCTTCATTTACTGGCTCACGCGTGCCAGAGTCGATGGTCCGCGCTGGAGTACGCTCTTACTTTCGCTGCTATGCAGAACAGTTCACCCTTCCCGGCCTCAGCGGAGCAACTATAAATGAGATCTGCGTTTACCCGGGTGTCGATGAGGTCAAGCGCTATATCGACGATGGCCCAGTCGTCCTCGCGCTTACCCACTCCGGGAACTGGGACATGGCTGGCGCCTGGTTCTGCCACAACGGGGGAGAGATCCTCACCGTCGCTGAGAAGCTGAACCCCCCTGAGCTCTTCGATGCCTTCGTGGAGTTTAGGAACTCACTTGGTATGGAGATCATTGGGGTCGCTCCTGGTGAACATGTCTTTGGGCAGCTCAAGGAACGTGCCAAGGGCCGTCACCTTCTCGTCCCCCTGCTCGCCGACCGCGACATTTCCGGAAGTGGTATTGAGGTCCAACTGGGAGCCAGCAGAGCCCTGGTTGCTGCGGGTCCGGCAGCTCTCGCCGCCGCCCTCGATCGA
>CAMFDH010000222.1 GCA_945949035.1 uncultured Actinomyces sp. | reverse complement strand
CTCTACCGTCCTGCGAGCTGCTTTGCGTCGCGTCGTGAAGGTCATGCCCACACCATCCAAGCGAGACGACTCGTCCGACATGGGTGGTGGCAGGGTCATCCTGTCCACACCCACCCCAGCAGAAGGTGGTCCTGCGAAACTGGTCGTGTGGGCTAGCGACGCAACCGTGGTCGCCCAAGTAGAAATCAGCTGCACCGGAGTAATGGACGGGTCCGCAAGCGTCACTATCGCTCACCTACAAGACGCCTTGAAGGGTTTGAAGGGTGCTATCGACCTTGAGGCCCGGTCTGGTGTGCTTAATGTTGGCAGCATACCTGTTCCGGCTCAGCCCAGCGATGAGGTGGCCCGGGCGCGGATACTGGATCACCTTGGCGCTGGTGACACGAACTCTAGTGATCTGGTCGGGGGGTCTGGCAGCTTCGCGGTGGACACTGCCCGTTTCAAGACGGCTCTCACGTTGGCTGCCGGTATCGCGAACGCGAAGGGGAACACTGCGGACCTGCGGTTCGTCTGTTTTTCTGAGTCGCCTTCCACTTTGGCTGGGAGCGGCTACTTGAATGTTAGCGCGACGGACAGGTACACGGGGACCGCGCTGCATGTGCCAACCAAAGATTGGGGTGGCGCTGGCGTAGGGGAGTCCAACTTCTACTTGGATTCCGCTGTGGTTGCGCGGATCGCTAACGCTTTGATGGGGGATACCACCCATGTCGCGGTCGGTGAAAACGGGGTGTCTTTCCGCACCAACAACACGGTTGTCTACACGGTTGCTAAGGACCACACGGCTTTTGTGCCGGCGGTTGCGACACTGTATGAGAGGTATCCGCGCCCCCAGGAAATCGTTTTTGATCGTGCGGATATGTTGGCTGCGCTGAACACGGACGCGAACTTGCGTAAAGATGACGGGCGGGGCCGCCTTGTTTTACGAGGCTCCCAAGCGGTAGTGTTCCCCGTGCTGGGTGAGGATGTGAAGCCGGTGGCTATCCTGCCGGTGGAGCGTATGCCGGGCAAGACATTCAATTTGGAGGTACATTTGTCGCTGTTGGCTGGGGTCATCAAGAACCTCCCCGGCGACACCTTGGTGCTCAAGATGGATCACTACATTGATGATTATGATGTGGTGCCGGTTGAGGTGGCGACCCAAGACGGAACCTACACGGCTCTGGTGGCGGTGAAAAACTTGCCGATGTGACGGTGAGCTTACGGGGTCAGGGTGACTTTCTGTGGTCAAGCTAAGTGGTCGCAGGCAAGCTAGCGGTGAGCTTCCCCCGGGGTCCCGCCGGCGCCAAGCAGATGTCTTTTCGCCCTAGTCGGTCTTGGACCTGTCTCGCGAGTAGAGCGTCAACCGGACAAAAATAGCGCTCTCTTGGCAACGTCACCTGGTTCACCAACCTGGACCACAAACGCCGCCACGAAGAACAAATCCTCTACCGCAAATACGACCCCACACTGCACCCCAAGTACGATAACTACGACGCCATTGAAGTCTCCAAAGTCAAAGACATACCCATGGACTACGACGGAGTAATGGGCGTACCAATCACATTTCTCGACAAACACAACCCGGACCAGTTTCACATTGTCCGCTTTCGACATGGAGATGACGGGAAAGATCTCCACTATAAGCGCGACGGCAAGCAGGTCACACCGTACTTCCGCATCCTCATCTGTCGCCACCGGCAAGCACGCGAGGAAGGCTAATCAGGAAGAGGGAGTGCCCGTGTCCCGGTGCGCAGGTTAGCTGTTCGCCCTGTGTCACCCTCCCGGTACGGGTTAGTCGTGCACGAACTTTCCACCTGTCCCACAAGTGGGTTTGTAGCCGGAACACTCCGGTTTGCGAAACTCAATCCACAAAAAAATGCCCTAGGCATGAAAGAGGTCAAACAATGGCAAACAAGCATTCCCGCACCCCAGTAGGTTCTCTGAATTCCCACCAGTCCGGTGTCTCAATTTTCGCTCCCGACGGCACCCGGATAGCGGTACTGAACTGGCGCTCCGGTGGGGAGATCCCATATATCGCGGTCGGGCATATCAGCCCCACGACTTCGGCGAGTGAAGAGCAGTGGGCCGAGATGGTTCAGGTGCTGCGTGAAAGCCTACCGAAGATTCACAGCAGCAAGAAAGCTCTGATTCGCGTTCCCGACATGAAGGCTGTGCATCGGATTCTTGATGCGATTGAAGAGGTGGATCCGGTCGCTGCTGGATGATGCCGCGAAGGGCTCGTTGCGGTGCGAGCAAGCATGCACATGAGTGATTCTGTGAGCCACCCCGGAACCAACTAAGCCACTCGAAGCCCATCTGCTCTTGTAACCAACACAAGAAGGACACCCCATGCCAACCGAACCCTCCCGCATATCCGCTGATCGCGGGAGTGCGACCTGCGGCGGCGTGTCTGTTACCTGTCCCACAAGTAGTGTCCGCGGGCTGGTATGATGGTTCCGCCAGAAAACACCTGGCCCCAATCCCCTCCTCACAACTGTGGGGCGCCTAGAAAGCTAGACCATGGACACTCCAACACCACCCCTATACTCCCCGTATCAGAACTGCTCCTACCCGGTAGCGCTGCAACGATTCGTCCAGAAATGGAACGTCTTCTCCGGGCGCGCCTCCCGCTCCGAATACTGGTATGTCGCAGGTACCCTCTACGTCATCAACGTCATCATGATGTGGATCGTCAACCTTTCCTCGCCACAGATCGCCGAGTCCCAGCTCTCCGCCGCAGGCGTCATATTCCTAGCGATCTGGTTCCTCTGGGGCCTCATCGTAGCGATCCCCACCTTGGCGCTAACCTTCCGGCGTTTCCACGACGCCAACCTGTCAGCATGGTGGCTCCTCTTGGTATTCACCGGAATCGGCGCGATCTTCATCCTCGTAGTGTCCCTGCTCCCTTCCAACCCCGCAGGTGCACGATTCGACAAGCCGATGGTCGCCCTCGAAACCGACGTGGACGCGGCAGCAGAGTCGGTGTCGTGATGAAACACTATGGCGCGCACTAGCCTTAATCACAACCAGAAAGTCCCCCTCGAAACAGTTCGGCGGGGACTTTTTGCGTGTGCGAGCCCCGCGACGGTGAACCCCCAAAGGGGCAACCCTGCACCGCAAAGACACATGTCCCACA
>CAMFDH010000221.1 GCA_945949035.1 uncultured Actinomyces sp. | reverse complement strand
AAATGCAATGCCGTCGACGACGGGGGTGCCGTGGATAACGGTCTCGTGTTCTTTGGTCTGTCTGTCAGTCACGGGTGCTCCCTGGTTTAGTTCGGCAGGCCGCTGGGGCTGCAGTCAGTGAGGCTCATGTGCACGAACCCCGTTGTTCTTACTTTCATAACCTTGTTCCAGCCTAGTTGAGCAACCTACGGTCCGGGCTTGAACATGGCTACAATAGCAGTGCGGTCGCCCGTTGACGCGGGCAGAATCGAGGTGTGGAAGCACCGCAAAACTGTCTTTCTTTGAAGGAGAAACTAATGGCCAAGCGCGTCGTTACCGTAGGTTCCAAGGTCGGACTTCATGCTCGCCCCGCAGCTCTAGTTGCTGAGGCCGCTGGTAAGTACGACGACGAAATTCTGCTGAGCGTCGAGGGAGACGAGCCGGTGGATGCTTCGTCATCAATGATGATCATGACCCTGGGCGCTGAAAACGGCATGGAAGTGACCGTAGAGTCCGACAATGAGGTTGCGGTCAACGAGATTGCTGACCTCATTCTTCAGGACCTCGACGCCTAACCAGGCGCCAGTTCAGCTACAGGAATCCCCCGGCACCATTCACTTGGTACCGGGGGATTCCTGTTGTTCAGACTCGACTTCGTCCGGGTTGACCTCAGCCAACCCGGACGAACCCATCAACTAGACAAACTCGATAACCGCACTCTTGTCGTTGGTGATGACGACGGGGGTGACGGTCGGGTGTCCGGCCGCGCGAATCTTGGCGAGGTCGAAGTTGAGCAGCGGAGTACCTGCGGTAACTCGCTGTCCCTTATCAACCAGGGGCTCGAATCCGTCACCCTTCATCTCAACCGTGTCGAGGCCGACGTGAATCAGCAGCTCTTCACCCGAGTCCAGGATCAGCGCGATTGCGTGACCGGTCTTGAAGACCATCGCCACGGTCGCATCCGCCGGTGCCACAACCGTGCCCACCGAAGGTTCAATCGCAATGCCGGCGCCCAGCAGGCCGTCAGCAAAGGTCTTGTCCGGAACCTGATCCAGCGGAACCAGGGTTCCCATCACGGGCTGGCGCAGGCGCACCGTCTTGCGTGCGGGGGCTGCAACCATCAGGTCACTGTCGACCAGGCGACCTTCGGCCTCAGCAGCAGCGGCTTCCGCCGGGCTGTCGGGGACCTCAAGGTTGGTCTCAATGATCGTCTCCATGGCGTCCTTCACGAACTGGACGTTGAGGCCGTAAATGACCTGAACGCTTCGTCCGCCCGGCTTGATGACGCCGTTGGCACCAGCAGCCTTGAGGGCCTTTTCATCGACCAGTGAGGGGTCAACCAGTTCCATCCGCAGTCGCGTTGCGCAGTTGTCCATCTCAGCGATGTTCTCCTTGCCGCCCAGGGCCTTGATGAAGCGGTGACCCGTCATTAGGTAACCCTCATCGGTGTTGGAGGCAGCAGCAGTGCCAGAGGTGAACTCTTCAACGTCATCGTCCTCACGACCCGGGGTCTTCAGGTTCCAACGCTTGATGACGAAGGTGAAGACCAGGAAGTAGATGATGAACCAGCCCACGCCCATGATCGGGATGGCCCAGGGGTTCTGTGCCAGCGGGTTGGTCCACTGCAGGACGAGGTCGATGAAGCCACCCGAGAAGCCGAAGCCCATACGGACCGGCAGCCAGGCGGTGAGCGCCAGCGAGATACCCATGAACACGGCGTGAATCACGTAGAGGACAGGCGCGACGAACATGAAGGAGAACTCGAGGGGTTCGGTAACACCGACGAAGAACGACGAAACGGCTGCGGCCAGGAGGATACCGTAGGCGGCCTGCTTGCGGCTGGGCTTAGCGGTGACGTACATGGCGAGGGCAGCGCCCGGCAGACCGAACATCATGATCGGGAAGAAGCCAGCCATGAACTGACCGGTCTCACCGAAGGTTCCGGTGTTGTTGAGGAAGTTGTTGAGGTCGTTAATGCCCGCAACGTCGAACCAGAACACTGAGTTCAGGGCGTGGTGCAGACCGAATGGAATCAGCAGACGGTTCAGGAAGCCGTAAATGCCGGCACCGAGCGGTCCCAGATTAACGATCCACTCACCGAAGGTCACCAGAGCACCGAAGACCACCGGCCAGATCACGAACAGGATCAGCGCGACAACGATCGCGATGGCTGAAGCCATGATGGAAACCGAACGGCGACCCGAGAAGAAGGAGAGCGCGTCAGGCAGCTTCGTGTTCTTGAACTTGTCGTAGGCCCAGGCGCCAATCAAACCGGCGATGATACCGACGAAGACGTTCTTGACCTGGTAGAAGGCGGGGTTGACTTCCTCAACGGGCTGGCCCAGGAAACCTGAGACAGCGGCGGGAGCCAGAAGGGTGGTGATGGTCAGCCATGCGACGAGGCCAGCAAGCGCTGACGTGCCATCGGACTTGGTTGCCATACCAATGGAAACACCGACCGCGAACAGGATCGGCATGTTGTCGAGCAGTGCGCCACCAGCAGCACCCAGGAACACAGCAGCGATGTTGCCATCTCCGGCAGCCGAAGCAATCCAGTAGGAGATACCCATGAGGATTGCCGCAATCGGCAGTACAGAGACGGGTAGCATCAGCGACTTGCCCAGTCTTTGTAGGAACTTCATTGTTATTACGAACCTCTCGTCAATAAGGCGGGAGAGGCTGAGCCAATGATGAGCACAGCCATCTTGATTGTTGATCACCGTCAGCACGTTGTTTTGTGCTCACGGCGAAAACTTTATCCCACCAAAGCCCTATGAGGTCCCAAAGGCCAACAACACGCAGGTCAACTACTCTTGATGCTCCAAGAACACCGACTAGAGGAGCGGGGTTCATTTTCCTTGCATTAGCTCTACGAGGATCGGCATCGATGACGATGGATTCGGCCCTTTTCGCCCGGCTCGCAAGTCGGGGTCAACGACCCGCGCAATCATGCATGCCTCATTCACCCGATGGAAGGGGAATGACTGAGAGAGGATTTTGCCATCGACAAGACCCAGCTTGTCGACGATGTCGTCAAGCTGGGTCGAGGTCAGTGCTGCGCGTCTGTCTTCGACGTGCCATCGTAGCCAGGTTTCGAACTTGAGATTGGAGATCACAAGCTTGATGCCCTCTCGCTTAGCGA
>CAMFDH010000220.1 GCA_945949035.1 uncultured Actinomyces sp. | reverse complement strand
CAGCCTAACCCTTGCAACCAGCCAGGTCTAAGAGCAGCAAGCTCGGTCCTTCAGGACCGAGAAGTTGACGTCTGTGTAACTGCTGGTACCGAAACTAGCGTGGGTGCGCTTTCTTCGCATGGTGGCAGGTAGAGAGGAAGGTGTTCTACCTTGAAAGAAGAAGAGGGTCGGTGGTGGTCTGGTGACAGGGCATCCATCAATAAGTGGTTGGCTACAGATAAGTCGAAGGTGGTTTTGATTGTTGTTTTGGCCGCCCTAGCCTTGGGGTTCATTGCGTCTGTGGTGGTGTCTTTCCTATGAGACGAAGAGCAGGGAGTGTGTATGGCGCCGCGGGTACAGCGTCAGGTGTCGGCTTTGATTCCTTCGCGGGTGCGTCTTCGGTAGGTAATGTGGCGGAAGCGAAAACTGCGGCGGCACTAAATGCTTTAGCCAGTGCGCCAGGTGGACCAACCGTCTTACATGACTTGGATATACCCAACGCTTTAGCGAATATCGATCATGTGGTTGTGTCAGGTTCAAGAGTGTTTCTGGTTGACTCTAAGAGGTGGAAGCCTGGTTTCTACTGGACCATTTTCGGTGCCACTTACCGTGGTTTGACTCGGGTGCCACATGCCGACAAGAAGACTTTGCCTTTTGCGGCGGCTCGATTGAAGACACACCTTGGCACAGACGTTAGGCGAAGCGTGTTGGCTATATGGCCGTCTTCGTCCACTAAAACGTTGTCGCTCTGGGCATACCGCCCTAAAGAGGCTGTCGCCGTTCACGGTGATTCTCTGGGGAGTCGCCTGGCGTTGATGGGGGCGACCAAACCTGCTGACCCCAAGGTGGTGCAACGTCTGCTCCCTTATGTGCGCAGCTAGCCGGGCTGTAGAAGCATGGCGTATCTAGACGCCAACATTTTCGTAGCAGTTTTCTAGTTCAGCGGATCGTCGCAGCAAAGAGAGGAGTGGCGGTAGTAGCCTCAGCCTAAGTGGACATTTAGCAGGTACCTTCAGAAGGTCGTGTCCACTATTGCGAGGGTGTATGCCGCCGACTGTACTTATGGCAGCAGCGCAAAGAAGAGGTACCGGGAGCCCTAACCCGGCGGGGTCTAAGGCCTTATCTTGGGGGGGCGTTGTCGTAGGTGGACTATTGTCTGTGGTAGCGGCCCACTATCTAGGATCGGTATGGGTTCTGGTGGCGGTCATAGCGCTTTTGGTGGCTGGACTCACCTACCCGTATCCAATGCTCACTGGGCGCAAGGACCCTGCCACGGGTACGCCAATGCCAGCGAGCCCACAACAGCAACGCCAAGTGGTGATCAGGGGGATGTGGCGGAAAGTAGCGTGGGCTCCCTTTACGTTTGGTGGGAAGAGCATTCTTCCGGGGCGCCACGTGAGACTGTCATGGTTGGGGGCTGTGGGGGTAGGTCTACTTACCGCATCCTTACCGTTCCCGGCTTGGTTGCCTGTATGGGCTCACCTGCTTTTGTGCCTGCTGGCGTTCGGCCTGGTTGTCGGCGTTGACCATGTGTTCCGCACCTACAGGTATGCAGCTGATCCGTTTAAGGGGGTTGGACTGCTCCCACTCCCTGCCAACCCTCTACTAATAATTGTCTCGGTTTTTGCTGGGCTAGGTGGTGCGGTTGGAACAACTGCTCTCAGTGAACTGTTGGAGTATTCATGGTATTACGAGTGCCCCGCATTCCAGTACGCAGCATGTGCCTTTGGCGGCTTCCTGATCACGTTCTCTCTTGCCTATGACCTTATCGCACGCAAGAAACAGATCGTTCAATGGAAAGAGCTTGTTGCTGCGCGGGCACGTTGGGATCAAACATGGGAGTCATTGAAGGTGGATCCCGCCCCCTTCCTGCTTGAATCAAAACGGTTCAGCCCCACGATTACGGTGGACACTTTTGCTGCCCCCGCAACTTTGGGGGCGCAGGCGTTCACCGCGGGCAAAGTCACTGAGCAGCTGAAAAGGATGTATGGGTCTTCCGCGAATGTGTTTGTGGCGGCCATCCCAGGTAAGAATGAGGACGGAACAGACAATTTCGCGGTCGTATCACCCACAGATTTCAGGCTAATAGTGTCCTCGGATGGTGTGATACCAGATGTGACTGACACCGACGTGATTGAGTCTCTTGCCGCCGAGGTGGAGGCGAAGCCGGACGAGCTGCGTGCGCTGAGTGTAGAGTTGGGGATGCTGAGTGTCGGTGAACCCAACGGTGTTCCGGTTCCGTTTGTGGCCGCCCTCAACCCGATCACTAACCTAGATTTTGAGATGGATGACGGTGGTAAGCCACCAGTAAGTTTCCAGGTGGACATAGCACCTCATAGCGGTCTGAGTTTTGAGGGGGTTCGCCAACATCTGCAAGACGGGGTTGGTGGAGCCTTGGGGTTGGACGTTCTAACTGACCATCGTGCAAACCTGTTTTTTATTGGACACCTTCTAACACCACCGGACGACTACTTTGATGAGGCGTTTTCTCCACCTAAGGTGGACGCAGACAAGTATTCCAGTGTCCCTCATTACTTCTCTTGTCTACGTGATGAGCCGTTTTGGAATAAGCGGTGGGCCACTGTCCTGAAGAACGGTTTTGAGGGTCACGCTCCACGCCCCATTTTCTCCCATCAAAAGGAACAGAAGTTAGCGACGGGGCAAACCGTGCACTCGATTCCGTTCACAACGAGGCAGGGTATGACACCTAAAGAGTTCGAGCCGTTGGCTGAGAAGATGCAAACAGCGCTGTCGGCAGCACCGTTTGTTTCGATCACTTCGTTTCCTTTTGGCTCGCCACAGTCGGGTGACCGCCACCCTCAAGCCCTCACGCTAGTGTGGTCTAAGCAGGCAGTGCCACTATCCCCAGAGACCTTGCAGCCGGTACGTGTGCGTCGCGGCGCTGATGCCGCCGACGTTGACAGGCTGGTTCTAACAGGCATGGTGGAGAAGGCTTTTCTGTCAGCAAAGTTGCCGGTCCCGATGGTCACTCGTGTCTACCCACTTACCCGGTCTGAACCACATGCGTCCCACGGTTGGCAAATAGAGCTGCGACTGCATGACACGACCTTGGATCCGGCGCGTCGCAATCAGGGCAAAATCAACACAGCACTAATGGTCCCGTGGCTCCGCTTTCCAGCCAGC
>CAMFDH010000219.1 GCA_945949035.1 uncultured Actinomyces sp. | reverse complement strand
TCGACCCTCTTCTACGTATGGCAGCACGTAGGGGTAGGCCGATGTTTCAGTTACGCTGTCCATCCCCTTTTTCACGGCGGCCCGATATTTTAGGTCTCCGGCGCGGCGGGTCAGGACTTGCCTGATCAGGGGCTTGTAGCCTTTCTTCTGCTGTTCACTCATTGTCTTCGTCTTCCTCTGTGTGTGGGTCGATGCTGTCTTGGTAGTTGCGGATTTTGGTGGACACTTGTGCGTCCAGAACGGCGGCAGTTTGAATGCCTTTAAGTCCCAAGGTCGATTCGTTGGCGTAGAGGGCGTCACGCGCGGCTTTGAGGGCGTCTTGGTGTAGGCGGCTTAGCTGGCGGTCGGTGATGTCGTCTTCGTTGCTGAGGGTGGCGATGCCGGATGAGAAGCTTTCGGACACGTCCGCCCAGTATTGGTGTGTTACGTTTTCCATCCACTGGCCCATGCCGGTTAGGTAGGCGCGGTTGAACTTTGACTCCCGGAATGGGGCCAGAACGACCTTGGAAATCTCGTCCAGTAGGCGGGCGAACCCTATGACAGAGTCGTACACGTCTTCGCTGGGCGCCCATTCTTTTTGGCCGACCCGTAGTACGCGGGAATCCCTGATTGATGGGGACTGCGTATTGTCTGATTCTCGGTGGGCTAAGAATGTCAGGGTTGTGTCGGTGGATGGGGGTACCAGATTGTTGGCGGCGGCCTTCGCGCTGGCTGCACCCCACGAATCGGCGAGTAGCCATTCTATGGCGAGTTGGGTTTGGTGGCGAGAGCTTTCGGCACGAAACTTTCGGATGGTCCCGTTTTCACGCACTGTTTCCAGGTAGAAAGGGTCAAGCTCGTTGCGGGCATCCCACCAGTCGCGGCGTATATCTCTAACCCGGCCTTTTTCCGCCTGTTGTGCGGCTAGTACTTTGGCTGCAACCTTGCGTGGACTCAGCGTCGTGTCTGCTTTGATTGCATCCAACTGGTCGGTGATGTCTTGGAAGTGTCCTTGCTCAGGCAGACACCATTTGTCCGGTATTGCTCCTATGCCGGCGCTTACCAGGTTGTCGGATCCGTCAAACCGTGTGGTTGGGGCGTTGGAAGACCAAGTTGCCTCCCAAAGTCTGCCGCCGTGGTTGTGGTCTCGGTCTGCCCAGGCGGGGAGCCCAGCGTCAATGAAGTCTCGCGGTAGGTTCGCAATCAGGGTGTCGTGAAGGTTTGGTTCGGTAAGTATCACCTCAGCTATCCCCTTGCCACCAGTTAGGCGGAATCCGGGGGCACCGTTTTTGGTTCGCTTATCCAGTTGGTGGGGATAGTCTGGGACAGTCTGGTTGTTCCCGACTGGGAAATAGTTGTGCGCTACCACTAACGCTAAGGCCGCTTCCTCTTTGGTGAGTGGCCGCTCTTCAACTAGGAGCGTCCAGAACTGGGAGTCCTTTTCGGACACAATTGAGGGGCGGAGGACTGTCGGCGGCTTAGTGGGTTCAAACCCTAGTGTCGGCTGAGCCATGAACGGGTATTCGTCGTGGACTAGGTGGGCGTGGCTTTCCATTTCCGCAAGCGCTGCATCAACGTCGGCCTCGTTGAACGTAGAGCCTAGGATGTTTTTTTCGTCACCGGAGTCGAGGTCATCTAGCTTTTGTCCTGTTTGCTTGAGCATGTGGGTGATGACTCGGGCGGCGACGGCGTGTAGAAACCGGAAGGTCGCCCCGTATTCGGTTCCCGACAGGGCTGGGCCAAGTCCTTTGATTTCGTGGGCTCGCAGTAGAGTTTCTTTTACGGTGAGGTCACCGCTGGTGGTCTGCACCCACGCGATGTCGGTGAGTGCGTTGTCGGCGTTTGCTGGCATGTGTGGTGGCTGGCGCTCCCGGGCTGTGTTTTTGGCTGGTTGGTTGGGTTGGCCCGAGAGCTTGCGCCGTCTCCTTTCGTTGTCCCTCTACTTGTGGGACGGAGATGGCGGCGATGCTTAATCTTTGATCCTTTTCGTCGGGTTGGAGGCCACTCCGTGTCCGCGCTCTTTTCCCTAGAGCTAACAGACCCCCTCATCAAAAGTGCGAAGGGGTCTGCTAGGTCGGGCGGGTGAGTCTTGGTTAGACTTCGGAGGCTTCGGCTGACATGATTGCGGTTCGGATTTGGTCTCCGAGGTCCGCGAACCCGCCGGGTGAGCCCGGTAGGAACACGGTGGTTGCCTTGCCGTCGCGAGCGACTTGGGTCATGGTGTCCAGATATTGGTTCAGCAGCAGAATTTGGTCGGCCTCCACCACGCCAGCCTTCTTTAGGGTGGTGAACTGTTCTGCGAGTCCGTCTGCGATTGCCTTGCGCTGGTCGGCGATGCCTTCGCCAGATAGTTTCTTGGCAGCCGCCTCACCTTCTGCGGCACCGATGATCTCAATCCTCTTGGCCTCAGCCCGCGATTGTGCGGCCACTGCGAGGCGTTGGGCGGCGTTGATTTCGTTCATTGCTTCGCGCACAGACTTGTCTGGCTTGATGTCGGTTACGAGGGTTTTGGCGATCACCCAACCGTACTCCGCCATTCCCACGGCTAGTTCCTTGTTGACGTGGTCGGCTATGGTGTCTTTGGCAGCAAACGCCTCATCTAGCGTCATGGTTGGTACAACCGAGCGCACCGCGTCGTAAACGTAGGAGGTTAGCTGTTCGGTTGGTTCTGATAGCCGGTATGCGGCGTCGTAGATGCTTTGGTCGTCGGTGCTGTCAACCCGGTACTGTATGGATACGGTGAGAGACACCGTGACATCGTCTTCTGTTTTGGTGTCGACTTTTTCGAGGATCTCTAGAACACGCATTGACAGTCGGTCCGAGATTTTGTCCACAAACGGGATTTTCACCCCCAACCCCGGTTTAGAGATGCGCTGAAATTTGCCGAACCGTTCGATGATTGCGACTGTCTGGTTTTTCACGGTGAAAAAGGTGTTGGCCAGCAAGGCGAGAATGACGGCTGCGGCGATTGCAATCCAGATCCAGAACATCCAGTCGAAACCTGTGGACATGTGGTTATTTACTGGGTACATGGTGGGCTCCTGTTCGACAGTTTGGGTGGTCTCGTACACGTATTCAGCATTGATCGTGTCTCCGTCGAAATGGACAAGGATCGTGTCTCCGTTTTCGGACACATACTGGCTGCCGTCGACCATG
>CAMFDH010000218.1 GCA_945949035.1 uncultured Actinomyces sp. | reverse complement strand
TGAACTGCGATGGCTCAGACAGAACCTCAAACTCAGTTCGCAGGTCGATCACAGCGTTCAGTTCAGCATCACGAAGGAACGAGACATCCTGCGCATCCAGTTCCGTTGGGTTGTCCGACCGCAGAAGACGCATGGTACGGATGTACCCACCCGGTACCGTCATTCCCCCACCGTCCCTGAAATTTGAAAACCCACTCAGGTTGTAGCGTACGATTGTCATAGTGACAGTTCCTTCCTCTAAACAGATAAAAGCTTCCCCGCCGGAACTAATCTTCCCGGTCCGGTGACTGGTAGGGATTCTTGGCTAGAACCCACGCGCTCAGTCCTGCCACCAGGGGCCACGCAACGGCAGAAAGCCACACTGCTGTTCCAGAATCTCCCCCGGAGATATCGACCCAGGTAAAGAGTGTCATCACCACTGAAAGGCAGAGGATTATCCACGTGACTGCCTGCCTGATCGCTGGATCCATCCCGCCACACTTTCCCTAGTCGAATGCTTCTCTATCCTAGGCCACCAGCCGCAAGTTTCATGAGGTCAGAGTCGAAGTCTAGAGAATCAGTCGGGTCTAGTGGAGCCTGCCCATCGGTTCGAAAACTACGTCTGTATCCCCCGTCTGACCGCCCTCGAATCTGGTCCCTCACACCTGCTGAAACAAGAACTGCTGCTTCAACCGCCGCTCGCTGAGCACGCTTTCGTAGGGGGGCTGGGGCCGCGAGATCCTCGGTGGCAGCGAAGACGGATGTAGGCACAGCTATGGAGCGAAGGTAGGCGAAGAGTCCCCTCATGAGATCATCTGGTACCAGGCTGTGCCGCGGAGTTCCGGCTGTTGCTGCCAGAATCACGGGTGTTCCAAGGACCGCATCATCCTCAACCAAATCCCAGAATGACGTAAAGAGCCCCGACATCCCGGCCTTGTAGACCGGTGTTGCAGCAATAACGACATCGGCATCGATAAGTGAGTCGAGCACCTGGTTGAGATTGTCCGTCTTGATGCCCGAAGCAATACCGCCTGCAATGTCACGGGCGTGGTCACGCAGGCTAATGAGTGAAGTCCTGGGAGCCAACCCCTTAACTTCTAGCTCATTTTCGAGCTCGCGAGCAATCATTGCTCCCAGTTCGGTTGTCGTCGACTGCTCAGACGTACCGGCGCTGACAATGACTATCTTTGGTGTCTGCATCAGTTCCCCTCTGCTTCCTCGGTTGGGCTCCCAAGAAGCTTGAGTGCCAGCCTGGCAAGCTCGACCGCTTCCCCATCATTAAGGTTCTCGTAGAGTCGCTGAGCGATGGCTTTGCCGTGCAACCTGCCAATCTTTCTCTGCTGTTCTCTGCCGAGGTCGGTCAGCGAGTAGAGAGCTGCCCGTCCGTCGCCACGATGGGCACGCCGTTCGATCAGTCCCTGGCACTCAAGCCTCTTGAGCATTCGAGAGACCGCTGGCTGGCTGAGGACGACCCCCTCAAGCAGCTCCGACTGCGTCATGGGTTCGCCTGCTTTTGTAAGCGTGTAGAGAATGTCGTACTCACGCATCGGCAGCTCATCAAACGAACCGTCCGTGGAGAACTGACGGTTCAGACTGTTGAAGACCCGCAGAAGGGCCTCCCAGGTCGCAGATGCCTGCTGCAACTGCTCTCTGGACAGCTTTTCAACCACAGAGATACTCGCTTCCTTCTCACTCACCGACTACTAGAGGCGAGGCATTCTGACCTGAATGTTCGGATCGCTGTCCTGATAGGGAGAGGTACCCGTGACATTGTCACCGCGGTTGGGGTTCGGTCGAGGTTGACGGGGCTGCTTGTCACCGTACTTCGCCTTCACCAGGGACGCATGGGTCGGGGCATTCGGTGTTGACTTCGGAGTAACGACCTCGTACTCCCTGCGCAAGACAGGCAGCACCTCGGAGCCAAGGATATCGAGCTGTTCAAGTACCGCTTCCTCAGGCATCCCGTGATCAATCAGGAACATCTGGCGCTGGTAGTTACCGAAGTACTCTCGCAGGCCCATGACACGGTCAATGACCTCCTGAACGCTACCCACAAGTAGGGGCGTCTGCGCTGACATCTCTTCGAGAGACGGTCCACCAGAGTAGACGGGCGATGCCTCAAAGTAGGGGCGGAAGTCGCGACGAGCCTGTTCGGTCGACTTGCCGACGAACACCTGAGCACCAACACCCACGATTGCTTCGTCGGGGGTCCCGTGACCGTAGTGTGCAAAGCGGTTGCGGTAGAGGGCGATGAGGCGCTGGAAGTGGGACATGGGCCAGAAGATACCGTTGGCGAAGTACCCGTCACCGTAATAGGCGGCCTGTTCAGCAATCTCCGGAGTACGGATGGAACCATGCCAAACGAAGGGTGCCACATCATCCATGGGACGTGGGATCGAAGTGAAACCCTGCAGTCCGGTCCGGAAGTTGCCTTCAAAGTCGACCACGTCCTCGTTCCACAGGCGGTGGAGTAGGTTGTAGTTCTCCAGAGCCAGTGGGAGACCCTGACGGATGTCCTGTCCAAACCAGGGGTAAACCGGGGCGGTGTTTCCTCGTCCAAGCATGATGTCAAGACGCCCATCAACCAGGTGCTGCGCAAGGGCGTACTCTTCCGCGATGCGAACCGGGTCATTCGTTGTAATCAGCGTGGTTGAGGTCGTGAGCTGCAAGTTCGTCGTCTGGGCTCCCACGGCCGCCATGAAGACAGCCGGTGAGGAAATCGAGAATGGAGGGTTGTGGTGCTCCCCAATCCCGAAAACCTCGAAGCCGACCTCTTCTGTCTTTTTTGCGATGTTGACGAGCGACTTGATGCGCTCGTGCTCACTTGGGGTCTTTCCCGATACAGCGTCGCGGGTGACATCACCAACTGAGAAGATTCCAAACTGCACTGCGGCCTCCAGGGTTAGGTGGGAGCCAGTTGAGGCGCCCCGATGACTAAAGTATATGCATATGCATACTTATTGTCGACGGGTGATTCAGTTGCCTACCACACATGGGCGACGGCAGTTCAGCCCAATCAGGTGCCTCTACTCACCGCTCTTGATCCGGCTTGGTTACGAGGATGCGCTTCCCAGCGTAGGTCGAATCCGAGCCAATCTCTACGAGTGCTTCCGCTACGGCTTGTGCTGCTGCAACGTCCATCCCCTCACGAACCGCC
>CAMFDH010000217.1 GCA_945949035.1 uncultured Actinomyces sp. | reverse complement strand
GACGAGCGGTCGCGAGGAATCAGTCGAGAGCGCAAGTCCGGCCTCACCACGGCCGAAGAACAAGAGGTTTTGGAGGCCGTGAGCCTATAGTTCCTTGTCCGTAATGGCTGCGCCGGGCGCCCGCTGTGCCACAAGGTTCAGCAGGGCGATTGCCCCCCGCTTCGAAAGTGGCTCATTTCGGTTGCCACACTTGGGGGACTGGATGCAGGAGGGGCAGCCGTCCTCGCACGGACACTCAGCCACGACCTCGGCTGTCTTGGTGATCCACTCGGTGGCGTGACGGAAGCCGTACTCGGCGTATCCGGCCCCACCGCGCATTGCATCGTGAACAAAGACTGTCGGCAGTTCGGTTTGACTGTGTTCGGCAATCGATAGGCCCCCGAGATCCCAACGGTCACAGGTTCCAATCAGCGGCAGCATCCCAATCGCAGCGTGTTCCGCAGCGTGCAGGGCGCCCGGCAGGTCTGCAGTGTCGATGCCTGACATCGTTACAGCCCCCGGCTTCAGCGTGTACCAGGTCGACATGGTTTGCAGTTTGCGTTCCGGAAGGGAGAGCTCGTAGTTGGCAATGAACTCCATGGCAGGCAGGCGGAGCAGGTCGTAGTCAGTGACCCTTGACGTCACCTCGACCTCGCCCCTGTGCCATTCCACGAGCCCATCGGCCGAGACCCACGTTTCCAGCTCGTTGAGGATCTTGACATCTGCGTGGCGTCCCGTTCGGGTCCGCAGAGGGGTGGTGACGCGTTCGACCACGGCCACACGCTGCGGTCTTCGTCCTCCGCCCGGGTTGTTCGTTCCTGACAGTTCGAGGACGTGGAAGGTCTTGCCCTGGTGAATGTAGATTGCATCCGGGAAAACCTCTGAGTCCGCCTTGTCCTCGGGGACCGTTCCGATCACCGCACCGGTCTTGAGGTCGACCACCTGGACGTCCCCTCCGCCTCCGCGAATATCTGTGAGGTCGTGGGGATTGAGGGGGAGGGAGTAGTTCCAGTGCCAGCCGGTGGGGCGCTTCCACAGGTAGCCCTGTTCCGTCAGGGAGTCGAGGAGGGCCGGCGAGGTCAGTCCGAACAGGGCCAGATCGTCCTCTTGAAGGGGTTTTTCAGCTGCAGCCGCACACAGGTGAGAGGAGAGAACATAGGGATTCTTGAGGTCGAGAACGTTGGCCTCCACCGTCGCAAGCGCCTCTTCCGGATGGTGCGCCAGGTAGTTGTCGAGGGGGTTCTCTCCGGCAATGAAAACACTGACCCCGCTGCGACCAGCCCTACCGGCGCGTCCCGCCTGTTGCATCAGTGAAGCCCTGGAACCGGGCCACTCGCAGGTGATGGTGGCATCCAATCCTGAGATATCGATTCCCAGTTCGAGGGCGTTGGTCGTCACCACCGCCTGCAGGGCCCCGCTGCGTAGGAGCCTCTCCAGTTCACGACGTTCTTCGGGAAGGTAGCCGCCGCGGTATGCGCTGACCCGTCCGGACCTGGAGGAGCCAATCCTGTCCAGTCGGTCCTGGGTCTGAGCGGCCACGGCCTCTGCGCCATAGCGAGAAAGGACGAAGGTGAGCAGGCGGGCATCCCGTTCCATAAATGCTGCCCCCAGGTTGGCGGCCTCGGTCCAGGGGCTGATACGCAGGGTCGGAATCGGATAGGCCGGCGCTTCCTCATTTCCGGCCATCTCCATTTTGAGGGTCTCGGCCCGACTTAGGGCGGGCTGCCAGAACACCAGTTGGCGGGGTGCGGCCGGGGAGCCATCGTCCGTCACCGCAACCACATTGGGGGATCCCACCATTGAGGCCGCCAACTCCTCGGGGTCACGAATGGTTGCCGAGAGCATGATGACCTGTGGGTTCGCACCTAGGGAACGGACGACGCGGAGGAGGCGACGCAGGACCAGTGCGACATGTGATCCGGTGATGCCCCGCCAGTAGTGCAGTTCATCCACGATGATGTAGCGCAGGGAGCGCAGGAACCTGGTCCAGCGTTCATGCCCCGACAACATGATGTGGTGAACATAGTCGGGGTTAGAGAGGACGATGTCCGCATGGGCTCGGGCCCACCGTTTGATGTCGCTGTCGGTATCTCCGTCGGCCCCTGATATGTGAATGGGTTCTGGGATGTTCGCAGTGATCTTGTTGAGGGACTCAAGTTGATCGGCGCCGAGGGCTTTGGTGGGGGCCAGGTAGAGGGCGGTCGGTCGGTTCCGGTAACCAGCCAGGGATTGGTCGCTTGCGGAATCGACGAGGTCAGAGAGGATCGGCACCCATGCCGGGAGTGACTTGCCTGATCCGGTTCCGGTTGAGATGACGACGTGCTTGCCGAGGGCGATTGCTTCGAGGGCCTCACCCTGGTGCGACCAGAGCTGACTGGCCCCGCCTTGTGCAAAAGCCTTGACCACAGCCGGGTTTACCGTTTCCGGCCAGGGGGTGAACCTGCTGGTTCGCCCCGGAAGTTCAGCGATATGGAGGAGCCTGTCGTCCTTGATCCCAATGGTTTTCAGATAACTGAGAAGTGCCTCGGGATCAGCTTGCTTCTGGTCGCTCATCCCCGTGCGTGCATCTCTCCGGCAGCCCATTCAACGTAGTCGAGAGCTTTGGTGCCGGTGATGATGGCCGTCTCGACCTCGTCCTCAAGCTGTTTGTCAGACAGACCGTAGCGGCAGTGCAGGATGCTATCCGCGACAATGATTAGCTCATTTTGGCTGCTGCGGTCGATGTAGACGGTGGGGAAGTGGCGGGAGCGGTTCCAAGAGTTCGCCGCCGTAAACAGGTAGTTCAGTGCCACCGGTGAGAGCGGATGCCACTCGAGTCGAATGGAGGTGTAGTCCCCGTTGGAAAATGGGGAGACTCGGAAGGTCCGACCTCGAAGATCAAACGTTCCGCCCTCTTCGGTGAGGTGGACGTCGGCATCCGTGTGACCGAGTCGTGCGAGGGTTGCTTCCAGGCGGGCCATGCTCACCGGATAGGGGACGGTCTGATCCTCTGGGACTACGTGCAGGAAGGGTTCAGGCATGGTCACCGCCAGCGGGATCCGAGATGTCTGCCAGTTCGAAGTCTTGGAAGAAAGATGCGAACACGTAGAGGGCGTGCTCAAGGAACGCGTTGAACTGGGTTTCACTGAGGCCGAAGGTGATTAGCCGGTTGGCCTCAG
>CAMFDH010000216.1 GCA_945949035.1 uncultured Actinomyces sp. | reverse complement strand
CGTGATACCTGGAAGCCGTGCCATGGTGGTTGCGATAGGCAAGGTCCGGGCGATGGAGGCAAAGAGTATCTATGAGGCGACGGAGCAAAATGGCCGACGCTGAGGTTCTGTACCGGGCTCGCATGGTGTCGGTGCAGCCGAACGGAGTGTCGAAGGTCTGGTTCGAGGGGCCCTATCCGTCGCCTGCTCAGGCCAGAGCGAGGGTCACTTTCTGGAGAAATCACTACGCCCGGAACTGTCCGGGAGGCTGGCAGGTGAGTGGTCACCTGGAGTCGGCCCGTTTGTCCTGGGGAGTCTCCGGGATCTGAAGAAGCCCCGCACCCCGTCCGGTGCGGGGTTCCTTTGAGCCCTCGATCGTCACTAAGTGTAAGTGATTGATTACTTAGAGCGATTGCGCTGTGTCGCAGATCACATCGCGGAACATTTTATGGACCGGCTGTTCCATGTAATGTGTCCCTCGGAAAGGAGAACAACATGCACAGCGAGACTCAGTACATCCACACGCGCACCGGAGAGGTCGTCGAGGCCATCAGCGCCGACACCGAACTGACCGAAATCGAGACAGTCACTGCGACCGGCGCCCGCATCCGCCGCCGGACCGTGAAGACCGCCTCGCTCAAGCAGGGGCTCACCACCCGCCGGGGAACCGAGTGGAAGTCGGCCTACGTCGCCGTCTCCGCACTGCCCGAAGGGCACCCTCTGGCCCCTTCGGTCGTCGAGGAGAAGGCTTCCGAACAGGCCACCTCCACGCCGAAGACCTCGTTCACGGAGCCGGACCTGAAGAAGCTGAGCGACGAGGAATTGTCCGCCTACGCCAACAGCCGCCGAGCCGAGAAGGCCCTTGCCGAGCACTACCTGGACAACGCCAAGAAGGAGCTGAAGCGCCGCTTCCGCACCCCGGGCCCCCTGATCCGAGGGAACGTCTACCTGGAGGTCTCCAGCAACCGGCGCTTCGACCCCAAGCTGGCCCGAAGCGTCCTCAGTGACGAGGAGTACCGGGCGATTCTGGTGCCGAAGCCGGACCCGGCGCGGGCTCGCGACATTCTGACCGAGGCGCGCTACGGGGAGGTCTGCAAGGACCACGGCAACAAGCTGGCGATCCGTTCCGTGACCGACGAGGACCGTTTGCGGATGCGTGAGCAGCATGAGATCGAGAACGCCAAGGCCCTGGTCGACGCGGAGTCCTTCTACCCGAAGGAGCTGGTCGACGCCCCGTTCTGACTCTCACTCACACCCCGGGGCCGGGCGGCGAGCCCGGCCCCGGAGTCCTACTGGAAAAGGAAGAACATGCCCAGCACGCTCACCCTGGAGCAGGTGCAGACCCTTGCGGAGATGGCCCACCACGGCCAGACCGACAAGGTCGGCGTCCCCTACATGGAGCACGTCAGTGCCGTCTCTCAGGCCCTCACTCCGTTCGGTGACCAGGCGGTGATGGCCGGACTGCTGCACGACATCATCGAGGACACCCCCTGGACTCCCCTCGCCCTGATCCGCATGGGGGTTCCAGAGGGCGTCGTCACCACCGTGCAGGCCGTGACCCGCGATCCCGAGATGCCCTACTCCCTCTACCTCCACCGCGTCACCGACCACCTGGACGCGGTCCGGGTGAAGATCGCCGACAACGCGCACAACAGCCTCCCGCCCCGCATGAAGGCCATCCCCGACAAGGCCGTACGCATGCGCCTGGAGAAGAAGTACTACATCGCACGAGATGTGCTGTGGGCCTGCGTGGAGAAGGAGGACATCGAGAAGATCCTCAGCCTGGTCAACCCGGACCTGAAGTCCGAGTTCTCCGAGCGGTACACCCAGTAGCCGGACTGGCACGTACCTGCCGGTGGGCAGGTACGTGCCTTTTGGTTTTCGGTCAGGAGCCCTCAGATCCGGGAGATGAGCCAGGGCAGGCCCTTGGTGATCACCAGGATGCCGACGGCGTACGCCGCACCGAGCACTGCCCGCCAGGCCACCTGCTTCATCCGTCGTCGGTACCGAGTGAAGCTGGAACGAAGCTCTGTAGTGTTGGGCATGTCGTTTCTCCTGTCATGGGTGACTCGACGAAACGAGAGCCATCACCCAGTCCTTCAGCTCGCGACGCCAGGGGGCCGGGTGGTGGCTTCTCGCATGCCACAGTACAGCGCATTTCCAAGGGGATTGTCTGTTCTCGGCTTGCAACCATTGATCAGAATTTCTGAATCCCTTCACATCGAAGGTCCGAGCTGAACTTTTAACTCACGTTCCCATGTGATCCTCAGACGTCCCCCGTGGATTCCCCCAATCCGGACAGAGAAAGATTTTCTCGACAAGGCATGCCAGGGGAGCCGGAAGGGCCGACCCTGCTCTCCTATATGAAGGACCCACGTCATGCCCGAGGCATTCGCCGCCGTCTTCGTCGCCCTGTACGCCGCACATCTCGTGGGGGACCACTGGGTGCAGACCGGGTGGCAGGCGAACAACAAGCACTTCCGCACCACCGCCGGGCGCATCGCCTGCGGCTCGCACATCCTGTCCTTGACGATCACCAAATGCATGCTGTTGACGGCTACCGTCGTCGCCCTCGGGATGACCATCAACTTCTGGTGGACCTCGACCGCCCTCCTCGTGGACGCCCTGTCTCACTACTGGTGCGACCGGAGGTACCGGCTGAAGAAGCTGGCCCGCCTGGTGCACAAGGACGGCTACTGGGACTCCTGCACCGTGGTGCGCCAGCCGGGCCGGGATGTGGCAGACACCGGTCCGGGTACCGGATCTTTTCATCTCGACCAGTCCTGGCACGTTTTCTGGCTGTGGGTAACCGCCCTGGTCATCTCCGTTACTTCCTGACGAAATCCCTTCACCTGCTGTCACTGTCGGTGGCGGTGTGTAATCTTCGGTTCATGCCGAGCGCAACCGCCGTACTCATCCCCTGGGCCGGGGTGTGCCCCCATCGCACCGCCGCCCTGGAGTACGTGCGTGCCTGGTACGCCGAGCACTTCCCCGACTGGCAGGTCTGTGTAGGGCAGGCCGAGGCGGGACCCCAGTGGTGCAAGGCGCAAGCCGTCGCCGACGCGGCCCGGCAAACCCCGGCGGACGTCCTGGGGGTCGCGGACGCCGACTGTTTCGCCCCCCGCGCCGGCGACGCCGTCGAGGCCGTACGCGCCACCCACG
>CAMFDH010000215.1 GCA_945949035.1 uncultured Actinomyces sp. | reverse complement strand
CTCTCCGCCCTCGCCATCTTCTGTGTGACAGCGGCAATCGGAATCCTCTTCGGAATCTCGGCCTCAAACGCGAGGGCGAGGGGCTGGACGGATGAGATGAACCTGGCCGGCCTCGTCAAAGACCAGCAGAGAATGGTCACGGAAATACAGGATGAGGTCGAGGCGCTGCAGGTCGACCAGGAAGCGCTCGTTAGCGCTCTTCTTCCGTACGGCAATGAAACCCCCTACCAGAGCTGGCTGCGCAGCGAGATTGTTGGACCCGGTCTGACAGTGAGCCTCGACGATGCCCCGGCAGACTTCCAACTGGACGACAACACCAATGTCAACGTTGCGGTTGTTCACCAGCAGGACGTTGACGCGGTGATGAACGCGCTGTGGAGGGGAGGGGCCGAGGCGCTTTCGGTACAGGGCATCCGCATTACCGCCACGACACCGGTGCGCTGTGTCGGCAACGTGATTCTGGTGGGCTCAAAGTCGTTCGCGCCCCCTTACAAGATTGTTGCTATCGGCGATGTCGAGGGGATGACCGCGGCATTGGACAACGATCCATCGGTTAGTCTCTACCGAGAGGACGCGGCCCGCTACCAGCTGGGTTGGAACGTCCAGACCAGCGACAACCTGACGGTCCCAGCGACAGTCGAGTTCACCCCGCTCAAGTTCGTCACACCAACGGAAGGTGCCTAGAGTGCCAGAGGCCATCAACCAGGACCTAGCCACCAGCCCGTACCCGTCACGTTCGTCGCGACCCCCCGCGCCCGTCAAAGCGAAACGCAAGGTTTCCATCATTCGTGAGACGGTCGGGGTCATCGGCGAGCTGCTGATAACCATTGGCATCTTCCTCGCCCTCTTCATCGTCTGGCAGCTGTGGTGGACATCGTTCAAGCTGGAGGGCGCAGTCCACTCTGAGATCGCCACTTTCCAGGAGATGTTCCCCTCGGCTCCCGCTACCTCTGACGACAGTAAGCAGAGCGAGTACACCGATATTCAGAGGACGGATGACCCCCCACCCGTTGGGGAGATCCCTCTCAATGAGATCTACGCTCTGATGCACGTCCCGCGCTGGGACTACAAGGTGATGCCGGTAGCTGAGGGAACAACCACCTACGTCCTCGACAACGGCTGGGCCGGACACTACCCGGAGACCCAGCAGGCAGGCGAGATTGGGAACTTCGCGGTTGCGGCACACCGTCGCACCTACATGAACAACTTCCGGCGCATTGACACGCTTGCGGACGGCGACCCGATCGTGATCGAAACCGAAGAGGCCTACCTGGTCTATGAGGTCTATGGGCGCGAGATTGTCGATCCCTCAGCCACCCGAGTAGTCCTCCCGGTTCCAAACGAACCGGGGGTAGCCCCCACCAAACGCATCATGACCATGACGACCTGTCACCCTGAGTTCGGTAATACAGAGCGGTTCATTGTTTGGAGCGAAATGAAGTATTGGGTTCCCAAGTCAGAGGGTAAGCCGATGGTTCTTGATCCGAGTAACGCCGCTAATGCCGGCCAGGCCGGAGAATGAGGTAAGCCGAATGTACCGATCGATCTTCCGTCTGTTGCCGGGCCCTGTATGGCTCAAGTGGATCTGGTCCCTGCTGCTCATTGCCGGGGCCGTCTACCTGCTCTTTGAGTACGTCTACCCGTGGATCAACGCCACATACTTCGACACCACGGTCGATGTGTGACCGTGGTGTCGAGGTGGGGTAACTAGCCGTTATTACCGTTGTTACCGCTGTTAGCGTTATTGCTGTTGTTCCCTGAGTTTCCGGGATTCTCTCCCGTGGTCGGGGTGGTCCCCGACTGAGGGGGTTCCGGGGTGGGGGGCGGCCCGCTGGAAACGACCAGGAAGATGGTCTGGCCCTGCGGCACAACCCCTGTCGGGGTCATGCTGATGACAGCACCCTCTGGGATTGAGTCACTTTGCTCATAGGTGATGCTGGGAATGCCCTTCAGGGCCTCAATACGGCTGACAGCATCGGCCAGCACCATGCCGACGGTGCTCGGCATCTCCACGTTTCCAGAGGAGACCGTCAGGTTGATCTGCGCCCCCTTCGGCTCGGTCGTTCCGGCTGCCGGGCTGGAGCGAATCACCGTGTCCTTGGGGAACTCGGGATCATTGGCGCTGGAAACATTGGCGACCTTGAACCCCTCAGCCTCAAGCGCCGCGGTAGCGTCCTCGAGGGACATGCCGCGGGTCTCAGGAACCGCAGCGGTTGACGCACCTCCGGAGAGGCGGACGAGGACGGTTGAACCCACCTCAACCTCACGGCCCGACTCGGGGTTGGTGGCCGCCACATTGCCCTCGGGAACATCGGTGTCCATCACCGGGTTATCACTGTCCAGGCTGAAGATCAGTCCCCGTTCCTCAAGGGCCAGTTTCGCCTCGGCCTGGGTGGCTCCAACCACGTTCGGAACTTCCACAAAGTCGACTTCAGGGGTGCTGTTTGAGTTCAGCATGACGTAGATGACGGTACCGACCATCGCTGCCGCCAGGGCAACCAGGAGCCAGACGACAATCGCCATGCCGCGCTTCTTCTTGGGGGGCTGACCCTGGGTCGGAATGGTTCCTGTTGAGGTCGAGGGAGCTGCGGTTCCAGTCCTGGTCGGTCCCATGTACTGCATCGTCTGGGTGGCTGCGCTGGGTCGAGCTGTGGCGGCTCCCATCTGCTGGGTGACTGCCGTCTGACTCATCGTCGCCCCGGCTGCAAAGGCGCCTAGCGGTGGGGCCTGAATCGGCAGTCCCTTTGAGGCGCGAACCAGGTCCGCTTCCCTCGCAGATGCGCTGGCGTAGCGGTCCCCGGGGTCCTTAGCGAGGGCCTTCATGACCACACGGTCGATCTCGGTGGGGATATCGCCCGCGATAGATGAGGGAAGCGGTGGGGGCTCAGAGACGTGCTGGTAGGCAAGCGACACGGCCGAGTCACCGTTGAACGGGGCCTGCCCCGTCAGGAGCTCAAAAAGGAGGCAACCGGCGGAGTAGATGTCCGAGCGCTCATCAACGGTCTCTCCGCGAGCCTGTTCGGGAGAAAGGTACTGGGCGGTTCCAATTACGGCGTTCGTCTGGGTCATCGTTGCCTGTGAGTCCGCCATTGCCCGAGCAATGCCAAAGTCCATGACCTTGACCTTGCCGCTGTTCGTCAGCATG
>CAMFDH010000214.1 GCA_945949035.1 uncultured Actinomyces sp. | reverse complement strand
CGTAATCCCAAAGACCTGATGGAGAAAATCACCCACCGCGTTGACGACACCATTGTCGCCACCCGACGTTTCGTCACCTCAGGTGGTGCATCAGTTGCTGCCACGGTTCGCAGGCGGGTCGATGGCGAGCTGTTCTCAGCCGTCATCTCCTCGGGCCCCATCAGCGAGGCGGACGAAAAGAAGGCCTACGCCCTCGAAGCCGAACTTCGTGACGAACTAGGAATGCCCAACAGCTGACCGTGTAATAAGCGATTGACACACGACTGGGCCAACAGTAGGTTGGATGTACCATCCGCTTGATACAGGAGAAGTGTCAATATGGCTATTGGTCTCACCTATTTGGTCACACTGATCCCCGCACTTCTGTTCGCCGCTGCATGGCTTATCGGGCGGGGCGCCCCGTCCCCACCATCGCCAGTTCGTGTCACACCTAGCACTCAAGACACACTGCGGCAGGTTCGGAGAAGAGGACTCTGGGCCGTTACTGCCACAGTCATCGTCCTCGGCCTTCTAGTCACCTCTGCCTTTTCCACCGATGGCATCGGCCTCGCAGTCTCACCTGCACTAGCAGGGACCGCCGGACTCCTCACCTACTCCCTAATGGGAGTGCGAGGACGAACCACAGAGATCACTCGGACAGCATCACTTCACGCACGCACCTGGTACGACCACCTACCTGGTCGAACCGTGACACTCTGGCTGTTGTGTTTGCTGCTTGGGGTTGGTTCACTGGTCGCCTTCGGAGCCACGTCAAGCCGGGACTCACTGGGTCGCTACAGCTCATACCAGAATGTTCTGACCGATGGAATCGGCAGCGAGATCACCACTTCGGCGGGCCCCTATCCAGGCTGGTTCTATGGCGTTCCCATGCTCGTCGCGACACTCATTCTGATCGCTGCCACCTGGTTTGCCCTGTGGCGCACTGCCTCCACTCCCGCCCTTCCAGAGGCGGGCTTAGAACTCGCCGACCAAACCTGGCGGACTGAAAGCAGTCAGGTACTCCTGCAACTGAGTGCCGGAACCATCCTCCTGCAAACTGCAGGCTCCTTGTGGTTCGGGGGCCTAGCCATCGGAAATGCGGTTAAGGTCGACTCAATATTTGTGAGTACCCCTTGGGCAGCCACGGTGCAAATGTCTGCTCTCCTTGCTCTGACCGCAGCGTTTATCTGCCTCACAGACGCCTTTCACCGCACCCTTAGGGTGCCCGCCAAAGCACTTGGCAGCCTCTCCCCTGATACCCCGGAGCCAGTGCTGTGATCACCATTTCGACCGGTGGAAGTGCACCTCCCTCCGAGCAGATCCGGGCGCAGATCGCAGCTCAGATCTACTCTCGAGACCTATCGGCGGACCATCGTCTTCCATCGATCCGTCAGCTTGCAGCCGATCTGCGGGTTGCCCCCGGGACAGTTGCCAAAGCTTACTCCGAGCTGGAGCAAGCGGGACTCATCACCACTAGTCGAACCCGCGGTTCCCGGGTGGTGGGTCCCCCGAAGGGAACCCTTGACGCTATCGCAGTCGATGCGGCTCAGCTTGTAGAGAAGGCGAGAACGGCCAAACTCTCGAGGCTCGACCTCATTGGAATGATCCAGGCCGTCTGGCCAGCAGAACCCCCAACCGAGGGGCAAACCGCAAGCACGAAGGAGTAGCCGTGAAACTTGAGAACCCAAAGCCTGCCCCAGTCCTAGATCTTGCATCATCACCTGCTGGGCGCCCGTTCACGGATGGAGCGACACGATCACTATTCAACCGAGTACTCAGGCTTGTAATCGCGGCGACGCTTAGCGCGTTCGCGCTGAGTCCACTGCTGGTTGCCAGTAAAGGGGCGTGTCTCGGTGGTTACGACGCGGATGGTGGCTACGTCGATAGCTTCGGAAATCCAACCGACAAAGCGCCGCAATGCATCACCGCGATCATGGAGCCCGGTTCGGCCGTCTACCTCTTCCCACTTCTACTCGTCCTGCTGTTCGTCTACCTGGCTTGGCGCAAGCTGAGAGTTGGCGAGCCAAACATCCCAGCGAGTCCCCGTACACCTCACTCTGTCAGCTCCGTGCGGGCAGCGGGTGGCATCCTACGCACGGGAGCCGGCGTCATCGTCCTCTTCGCCCTACTTGGAGCCGTCTGGTCTCAGATCGCATTCGCCACCTTGGACGTGACGCCCTCGTCCCGAACTGGCACTGAAACGCTCACGCCGTTTGCGGAGGTCACGATTACGGTCGAGGAGAGCTAACTGTTACTGAGCTTCCGAGTAGTCTGCAGGACTTCGAGTGGGGTATGCGGCCAGATGGGGGTTAGGACTGTTTGTTGGAGGGTTTGGTTTGTTGTTCACGGTACTCGTTGATGGTGAGTCCGCCTAGGGTCGTTTTGATTCGGTCGTTGTTGTACCAGTGGAGGTAGTTATCGATGGCGTTTTCGAGCTCTGTGGCGTTGGCCCAGGAACGGCCGTAGAACATCTCAGTTTTCATTCGGCCGAAGAATCCTTCGCAGGCAGCGTTGTCCCCGGTTTTGCCTTTACGGCTCATTGAGGCTGTCACACCATTGGACTCGAGTGCGGTGAGCCATTGCAGCCCACGGTAGTGACCTCCGCGATCAGTGTGGATCAGGAGTGGTCCTCGGTCCTTAGATTTGACTGGCAAGGTACTCAGAGCTTGGGTGAGCATGCTCTGGGTGAGGTCCTTGTTGGGTGTTCTTGACCTTTGCGCCGCCACAATTTTCCCGTCATAGCAGTCAATCATTGGGCTGAGATAGACCTTGGCGTCAGGAGCAGCGAACTCACTGATATCGGTAAGCCACAAGCGGTTTGGTTCACTGGCGTGGAAGTTACGCTGCACCAGGTTAGGAGGCGCAGGGCTCACCTCACCTTGGTAAGAATTGAAGCGTCGTTTCCTTCTGGCGTAGTAGACCGGTATGCACTCTTCTTTCATGAGGCGTCTGACTACTTTTTCTGAAACACACACTCCTTTCCTGCGTAGCCCCAACCAGATCCTTGGAGAACCGTAGGTATACCCACTTTCACAAGCGATTTCATGAATCACGGGTCGTAGTTCAGCATGCTTATCTGGCAGAGCTAACACTGCTTGACAGTGGTGGTAGGTACTTGAACTCAGCCCGATTGCTTCAAGCAGCAACCTGGGTAGTCCATCTAGCCAACTTTCACACCCACTACGCCACCT
>CAMFDH010000213.1 GCA_945949035.1 uncultured Actinomyces sp. | reverse complement strand
TCGGGACTACTTCACGTCCTCGTCAACCCAGTCCATCGACTTGGTGACAGCCTTCTTCCAAAGGCGGTAGGTGCGCTGGACCTCGTGCTCCTCCATGTTTGGCTTCCAGCGCTTGGCCTCCTGCCAGTTCTCGATGACGTCTTCCTCGCCGGTCCAGAAGCCCACTGCGATACCGGCTGCATAGGCAGCACCGAGTGCGGTGGTCTCAGCAACAACGGGGGCAACAACATCGACACCGAGGACGTCGGCCTGGAACTGCATCAGGGTGTTGTTGGCAATCATGCCGCCGTCAACACGCAGCTCCTTCAGCTCAACACCTGCGTCTGCGTTCATCGCGTCCAGCACCTCGCGGGTCTGGAACGCGGTGGCCTCGAGGGCAGCGCGAGCCAGGTGGCCCTTGGTGTTGTAGCGGGTCATGCCGACAATGGCGCCGCGGGCGTCATCACGCCAGTAGGGAGCAAAGAGACCGGAGAATGCAGGGACGAAGTACACGCCACCGTTGTCATCGACAGACAGTGCCAGTTCCTCAACCTCGGGGGAGGTCTCAATGATGTTCAGGTTGTCACGCAGCCACTGGATCAGTGAACCAGCAACCGCAATCGAACCCTCGAGTGCGTAAACAGCCTTCTGATCGCCGATCTTGTAGCAGAGCGTGGTCAGCAGACCGTTCTTCGAGAAGACAATCTCTTCACCGGTGTTCATGAGCATGAAGCAACCGGTCCCGTAGGTGTTCTTCGCCATGCCAACCTCGAAGCAGGCCTGACCGAAGGTAGCAGCCTGCTGGTCACCGA
This sequence comes from uncultured Actinomyces sp., assembly GCA_945949035.1. GTDB lineage: Bacteria > Actinomycetota > Actinomycetes > Actinomycetales > Actinomycetaceae > Scrofimicrobium. Next base: position 2,429 of record CAMFDH010000213.1, on the reverse strand, counting down.
GGATGCCCGCAATCGGGATATCGGTGAGCAGACCCTGAGCGCGGCCGACTCCGAAGACCTCGGAAGACGAGCAGATCTCGGGGAGCATCGACATGGGAATGCCGAAGTCTGCGCAGATGTCGGGCTCCCACTGCAGCGTCTCAAGGTTCATCAGCAGGGTGCGCGAAGCGTTGGTGACGTCGGTCTTGTGAACGCCGCCGTCAACACCGCCGGTGAGGTTCCACAGCACCCAGCTGTCGGTGGTGCCGAACAGCAGGTCGCCTGCCTCAGCCTTTTCGCGTGCACCATCGACGTTGTCGAGGATCCACTTGATCTTGGTGCCCGAGAAGTAGGTGGCAAGGGGCAGACCAACACGGTCCTTGTACTTGTCCACGCCCTCGTCGCCAGCAAGCTCACGAACGATCGGGGCTGTACGGGTGTCCTGCCAAACAATGGCGTTGTAAACCGGCTGGCCGGTGTTCTTGTCCCACACCACAGCGGTTTCACGCTGGTTGGTGATACCGATGGCTTCGATCGAGTCCTTGTTGATCTCTGCTGCTACCAGGGCGTCCGCAACAACCGAGCGGACCGATTCCCAGATCTCCAGGGCATCGTGCTCAACCCAACCCGGGTTCGGGAAAATCTGCTCGAATTCCTTCTGGCCGACACCGACGATTTCGCCGCTGTGGTTGAAGACGATGGCGCGTGAGGACGTTGTCCCCTGGTCGATCGCGAGAATGAACTTCTCAGTCATATGTTGATTCCTTCCACTTCCTTGTGAACTTTGGATATGTCAAAGGTGGGGGTCGAATCCGACCCCCACCTTCAGTTTGTTACAGCGGCAGTGCTGCGGTGATATCGATCGAGCCGAGGCCGAGCAGGTAGACAACGACGACAGCTACAACTGCACCAATGATCGGGCCGACGACGGGAACCCAGGAGTATCCCCAGTCCGAGCCACCCTTGCCCTTGATGGGCAGAACGGCGTGTGCAACACGGGGGCCGAGGTCACGGGCCGGGTTGATGGCGTAACCGGTCGGGCCACCGAGGGAGGCGCCGATACCGACGATGATCAGAGCGACGGCCAGCGGACCAACCGAGCTCGGGGTGCCACCGGCAACCATGACGAAGACGATAAGAACGGCGGTGCCGAGGGCCTCAGTAACGAGGTTCCAACCGTAGGAAAGAACCTCAGGTGCGGTTGCGAAGACACCAAGCTTGAGAGCCGGATCGCAGTCCTGATCGAACTGCTTCTTGAAGGCCAGGTAGGCAAGAACAGCACCGACGAATGCACCGAGGAACTGGGCCACGATGTAGACGACGACGTTCTCGAAGTTGACCGCAACCGCGGTTTCGCTTCCCACTGCAGCACCGTTCAGGGTGACAGCAGGGTCAAACCAGTAGGCAACGACCTTGGCAATGGTGACCGCGGGGTTCAGGTGACCACCGGTCTTCCATGCTGCGTAAACACCGGCGAAGACTGCAAGTCCCCATCCGAAGTTGATCATCAGCCAGCCGCCACCGCGACCCTTGGACTTGGGCAACAGGTTGGTTGCCACAACGCCAGCACCGAGCAGCAGCAGCACTGCCGTGCCGAAGAACTCAGAGGCGAATACATCCCATAGATTCCACACTGTGCTGTGAACTCCTTTCGCGCCGTAGCGCATGTTGGTATTTGAGTCTGCGTCCCACCGCGTCAGTGTGGTGGGATCGCACCGACTCAAATCTTATTTGTTGCGATCCAACTTTGGACCGGCGTAAACGTATCAGACCTGTACAAAGGGCCTAACAGGTTCGACCATTCCTCGAACAGCCTGAGCATCCTTCTCTTCGGGCAGCTTCTGTGCTTGCCACACCGCCTCGCACGCGTCCCTGTACAGGTCCATTTCGCGCTTCTTGGTGTCTTCGTCCCACCCGAGGTGCTCCGCCATTAGATCAGCGATCTCTGGCATCGCAGCAAGACCGGAGTCTTCCTGCTCATAGACCAGTCGAACCCGGTGTTGGAGGATGTCCTCGAGGTGCAACGCACCCTCGTGCGTCATACCGAAGACTACATCGGCGCGCAGGTAATGCGGTGCATGTTCGAGGCGTTGTCCCAAGTCAACCCGCTCATCGACCATGTCGAAGATAACCTGGATGTCGCTACCGTAGCGATCCAGCAGATCTTCAACCTGATCGACGGTAAGTCCGCGCTTCTCCGCGATCACCTCTCGGCTATTCCACAGCGCAAAGTAACCGTCGGCGCCCTCGAGCTGAGTCTTGGCCGTGACCGATGGGTGTTCCTTCGTGAATGCATCACCCATCGCGAAGTCGACGGCGTCCTCGGCCATCTGACGGTAAGAGGTGAGCTTTCCACCAGCGATGGCGGTCATTCCCGGGGCAACCGTGGTCACGGTGTGCTCACGCGAGACCTTGGTCGACTGGCTTTCATCGAGGGTGCCCGGCTGCAG
>CAMFDH010000212.1 GCA_945949035.1 uncultured Actinomyces sp. | reverse complement strand
TGGGCGACCTCCCGGAGTTCGGGATGCTTCTGACCTGTCCGCCCGAGCTGGAGAACCTACGCTGGTACGGCGAGGGACCGGCCGAGAGCCAGGGAGACCGGCGGGGTGGAGCATTCCTCGGGGTTTACGAGGCCGATGTAGCCTCCCAGCTCACGCCCTACCTGCGTCCTCAGGAAGCGGGCAATCACACCGGGGTGCGCTGGGCTGAACTAACCGGGGCTACGGGTGCGGGACTACGTCTTTCCAGCGTGGCCCCGATGGAGCTTTCAGCCCTACCGTGGTCACCGTTTGAAGTAGAGAACGCGGCGCATTACCATGAGCTGCCGCCCGTCACCCACACCTACCTGCGACCCGCTCTCCAGCGCAGGGGCGTAGCCGGAGATGACACGTGGGGGGCTCGTCCTCACCCCGAGTACCTCGTGGAGAGCAGTGAGCCCCTAGAGTTCCGCTTTGGGTTCCAGGGGCTCGAGTAGCCAGGAGGTCGGAGCTACCTGCTTCTTGAGAAGTAGACCGCCATCGACTGGGGCTCCATAGCTTCCTTGCCGCCAACCGCTACGGCCTCACCCTGCTCCAAGGCATTTTCAGCCCGATCGATGCCGCCGTGGGCGGGGGTGGGCCAGGAGGTGTCAGCCACCAGCACCCACTCGCTACCGTGACTCTCGGGCAGGGTGATCTTCGCGGTGTTCAGGGTGCCATTGACGACGACAAGCGCATCCACATCACCCAGGAACCGGCCCGAACGACGCATCTGGAAGATGCGGTTCTTCGCCTGTGACCAACCATCATTGCTCATCGGCTCACCCTTGCGGTTGAACCAGGAAACATCGGGAACCGTGTCGCCAGCGATGACTGAGCCGTGTGCGAACGTGGTGGGTCGCATGACGGGGTGCAGGCGCCGAAGGGCGATGAGGTACTTGGACCAGGAGAGGAAGTCCTCCTGGGACTCATCGAGCTCCCAGTCGACCCAGGAGATAGGGGAGTCCTGACAGTAGGCATTGTTATTGCCGTACTGGGTGCGCCCAAACTCATCCCCCGCGGTGATCATGGGTGTTCCCGCGGACACCAGCAAGGTTGTGAGCAGGTTACGCCTCGACCTCTCACGAACATACGACAGCTCCTCAACCACACCCGTTGAATCCGCCAGGTCTGGGTTCATGAGGAAGGCAGCAGGCGTACCCTCAACCCCGTGGTTCCAGGAGTGGTTGTTGTTGGTGCCGTCCTGGTTGTTCTCCAGGTTTGCCATGTTGTGCTTGTGGTTGTAGGCGGTGAGGTCGGCGAGGGTGAAACCATCATGCGCCGTCAGGAAGTTCACCGAGGCAAGTGGTCCCCGCTTGGCGCCGGAGCGCCAGCCAAACATATCCGCGGACCCAGAGAGACGAGTGGCGAGGTCATTGGGCCCTGAGACAGGACGACCGGCTGACTGCTGCTGGAAGTCGGTGAGCCAGAACTTACGGATGGAGTCGCGGTAGCGGTCATTCCACTCTCCGAAGGGAATGGGGAAGTTGCCGGTCTGCCAGCCACCCATACCAAGATCCCACGGCTCTGCAATCAGCTTGACATCACGCAACACGGGGTCTGCGGCAGCCGCCACCAGGAAGGGATGGAAGTCCGTGTAGCCCGTATCAAGGCGCCCCAGGCTCACTGCAAGGTCGAAGCGGAAACCATCCACTCCCATGTGCTCAACCCAGTAGCGCAGCGAATCAAGGGTCATCTGCACGACCTTCTCCTCGGAGAAGTTCAGCGTGTTTCCACAGCCCGTGTCGTCAATCATGTGGCGGGGGCGGTCCTTGACCCTGCGGTAGTACATGAGGGAGTCCAAACCCCTCCAGCACAGAGTCGGTCCTGAATCCCCGCCCTCACAGGTGTGGTTGTAGACCACGTCGAGGACGACCTCGAGGCCGGCGTTATGCAGCAGTGAGACCATGCCACGGAACTCATCAACTACCGCCTGGGGGCCAGCAGCCTGAGATGCTGCGGTGGCAAAAGAAGACTCGGGGGCGAAGAACGAAAGTGTGGAGTAGCCCCAGTAGTTAGTCAGACCCCGATCAGTCAGGAAGGGCTCATCCATTTTGGCGTGAACCGGCAGCAGCTCAAGGGTTGTGACACCGAGGGACTTGATGTACTCGATTGTTGCGGGGTGGGCGAGGCCGGCGTACGTGCCCCGCAGCTCCTCGGGAACCCCGGGAAGGTTCTTCGTGAACCCTTTGACGTACAGTTCGTAGAGAACGACCTTGTCCCCGTCGATGCGGGGCCGGGGGGAAACGGAGAAGTTACTACTGACAACAGCGGAGGCCGGGGCAAAGAGAGCCGAGTTCAGGTTCGATTGAGCCAGCGGGTAGGTTGTCGGATACATCTCATGGTCGACGTGGTGGGCGTGCAGGGCGGCGCTCAGCTCAGGTGAGCCCACAACTGCCCGTCCGTACGGATCAATGAGGAACTTGGAGGGGTTGTAGTAGAGGCCCGCATCGGGATCCCATGTCCCGAATGCCCTGAACCCATAGATCGTTCCGGCCCCCTTGCCATCGAGGTGACCGTGCCAGATGCCCTGAACCGGGCCCCTCAGAGTCCAGCGCTGCTCCCGGCGCTCCACGCCCTCTCCGGAGATAACACAGAAGTCAACCGCAGTTGCGTGTGGTGCAACCACCGAGATATCCAGGCCGCCCGAGGGGTTTTCCCAGACTCCGATCCGGTTGGGGTTCGGGTTCGCCGCCGGAATCGGGGTCGACGAGGGCAGTATGACGGTCTCGTTGGGGCGGTTGGCAAAGGTTGATGTCATGTCATTCCGCTCGGTAAGTACAGGTGGACTGCCATTCTAAGACGCAGCGCTCAACTCTCTAATCTTGCCTCAGTTTTTCGCTTCAAGCGCCAGATCTCACGAACTATCAGACATTCGTGCGTGGCAGACTGGAGCCATGAGAATCGTTGTATGCGTGAAGCACGTTCCTGACGCTGACTCGGATCGGCGTATCGAAGAGGGACGTCTGGTTCGGGGTGAGGACGATGTCCTCAATGAACTTGATGAGTATGCCATTGAGGCCGCCGTCTCCACGGTAGAGGACCTTGGCGGAGAGGTCATCGCACTGACCATGGGACCCGAAGAGTCCGAGGACGCGCTTGTGCGAGCCCTGCAGATGGGTGCTGACCGTGCCGTCCTCGTCACAGATGAGGCTTTGGCGGGTGCCGACGCACTAGGGACAGCCCGCGTGCTGGCGGCTGTAGTGGCGGC
>CAMFDH010000211.1 GCA_945949035.1 uncultured Actinomyces sp. | reverse complement strand
TCCACGGACGGTGCCGACAGACCCCTCTCTTTCTCTTCAGTGGCATCGAGCCAGGCGAGAAAAGCATCCATCGTGGGACGCTCAGCCTCTCGTTCGTAGGTGAGTGCAACATCTGCGAAAACGTCAAGTACCGCCGTGGCATCCTCGGACGTCGGATCTGCCGCGGCCTCCTGGTCCAGGCCCATCAGCGCGCGCGCTTCCTGCACCAGTTCAGAGAGTCCCCCCGTGTTCCGCAACCTCAGTTCGCGGAGCCTGTTGCCCAGCAGTGCGACGCGTCGGGCTCCCACAGAACTGAGGCCGGGAACCGCCACTCCTTCAGCGCACGCCTCAACGGCCTCAAGCAGAATCGAGGCCTCCCGTTCCCCAGATCCCTGACTTCGTCGTCTTGCGGCCTGGCGAGAGAAGTTGCCCAGTGCCCGGAAGTCGCCCGATCCTAGGTCAAGCCCGGTGAGTAGCCGCAACAGCTGGGTTGCCCGCCCCACATCAGCGGTAATCTCAAGGATTGCCCGCAGGTCCCTGATCACCGGATGACCCAGAAGCGAGTCTCCTCCGACTACCTGGGCTGGAACCCCCTGTTCACGCAGTGCCGCAACTACCGGTTGGAGGGCACTTCGAGTTCGCGACAGGACCGCCACTGAAGCGGGGGTTGAACCACCATCCTGGGAGTACTTACTTCTAGACGCCACAACGAAATCAACCGTCTCTTGGAGGGCTTCGGCGGCCGTGGTCGTAAAGACGGCCTTGGATGATCCAAGGCCCGCACCGGTTCGAGCCTGAAGCTTGGGCAGCGCAACTGAGCCCTTGGGTTTAACCCCCGGAACACGGGCGTAGTTCGGCGGCGTCGCCAGCGGTTGAGCCAAAACGTTGGCAGCTCGCAGAATTGCCTGATCATTTCTCCAGGCAGTCGAAAGGTTGAGTACTGTACGGGGTGCCGAACTTGCGGAGAAACGACGGTGGAAGTCCTCCAGGGACGCAGCCGAAGCGCCTCTCCAACCGTAGATTGCCTGGTTCGGGTCACCGACTGCAGTGACAGGGTGGTTGGCGAACAGGGCCGCGAGGAACTTCATCTGCGCTACAGAAGTGTCCTGAAATTCATCAAGAAAGACGATCTTGTAACGACGTCGCAGTTCTTCACGAACCTCCGGAACCTCCTCGACGATTCGAAGGGCCGCCAGTACCTGGTCCGCGTAGTCCATCTGACCCAACTCAGACTTCCTACGATCGAACTCCTCGATGATCTTGAGGAGCTCGAGACGCTGCAGGACCGTCTCTTCCCCCTCGATAAAGAACTTGGTGTACGACCTGGTGTTCTCGGCTTTGGCGGAATGGAACTGTTGAAGCAGGCGTTCCAGCCCGGACTCTGCTTCCCGAAGCGTGAGCGCCTGGTTGGCGATTGCGTCGCGTAGGCCGAGCGCATTGTTGACGACCGATGATTCAGCTTCGCCCTTTGGCAAGTCCCCTGCCCAGGAGGCAACCACCTCACTCATGAGTTGCCAACCCGCTGCCTCACCCAGGTGGGAGATCTGCGGGTCAAGACCGGCCCTGGCTCCAAACTCTTGCACGATCGAAAGTGCAAACGCGTTATAGGTCGTTGCCTCGGGGACATTGCTGAATGACAGTGCAGTCCGTCCGTCTTCGCCAGCCTCGCTCAGAGGGTGTCGTGCAGCTCGCAGGTCACCCCAGGCCTGAAGCCTTGCCCGCAGGCGATGAGCTAGTTCGCCCGCCGCCTTACGTGTGAATGTGAGTCCCAGAATGCTCTCTCCGGGGATGCCGTAGTGAGCAGAGAGGAATGTCGCTCGGAGGGACAGGGTCTCGGTCTTCCCTGAACCGGCTCCCGCAACTACGAGGAGCGGCAACCCCTGCTCGACTTCGTTGACGATCCCTGTCGGTGGATACTGCGCCACTGCGGCCTGTTCATCCGTCGGATTTTGCAGGCCGAGGGCAGTCACCAGTTCGTCGAGAGTGGGAGCAGATGGGGCCTCACTAACGGCCAGCTTTCCTGCGGTACTTTCCTGCTCCACAGTCACTCACTACTCCTTGTTGAATCTACTTGCGCTGGACAAACCTGTCTAAAGGGACAGAGCCTGCATAGGTTGGGCGTCGGGGAAGCCATCACTCGAGATGCTCCGAGACGCTCCGATAGCTCTGCTAACTGCCTCTTCGTTTCGGCGATCTGAGTCTTATCAAATGCCGCCTGTTCATTGAGAGGCTCCTTGGCCTGCAGGAACAACAGCGCTGCTCCGCCTGGGTCAAACCCTCTCTCGGAAATACCCACCTGGTAGGCCGCAAGCTGGGGACTCTCGGCCCCGGCTGTTTTGCTGCCTGGACGCCCAGTCTTGATGTCAATAATCCTGGCTGAGCCATCCGGTCCTATTTCAATTCTGTCCGCGCGTCCAGAAACAACGATGTTCTCAACCTCAAACCGAACGGATTCTTCCGTGAGGACCTCGCCCTTAAAGGCAGCAAAGTAGGCGCCCATCTTGGCTGCCATCGCTTCCATATCGGCATAGACCACTCGTTCCCAGAAGGTCTGTTTCGTCAGCCCCAGCTGTTCCCACTCGGTCCTCAATGCTTCAACCATCTCGGTGGGGCCAGCGTGTGGGTGGCGCTCAGCCAAGCCGTGCATGATCGTGCCTATGGTTGCCCCATCCAGTGTCAGGGCCTCTTCGTGGAGTTCCTGGTTGCGTCCCCCAATGTCCTGGAGGAACCACTGCAGTGAGCAGTCCTGTGCTGACTGAATGCCAGATGGCCCCAGTCGAATTGGCCCCTGATCAAGAATGGGATCCTCAGTGCTGAGTGAGCCGGTCGTTCCCCACAGCGCGGGATCCGCCTGCGCGACCCCCTCTGACCACAGTAGGGCGAGGACACGCGCCGCATCGCGCTTCTGTTCCTCACTACTCTCTACTGAAACAAGGTGCTTACGCATCGAAGAGATCAGAGCCTCAATGGTGAGTGGCTGTCCCCTGTCGCCCAGGTTGGCCCGATCGGGCTCACTGAGCTTGACCAGCCCGCTGTCTGTGAGCAACAGTAGGAAGCTGCTTGGCGCCGTGTCCTCATTCTCTAGGCCGAGCAGGTGGACGTCCCCACGAGATCTGGAAAGGGCGACGAAGAACAATCGTGCTTCTTCAACCCGTCGGCTTGCAGCAAGCGACCCCGAGTCCGCACTGACGAGAGCCGCCCTGTCAGGCAGGAACCTCGCGATTCTCCCCTCACCTTTCCACCCCCGCTG
>CAMFDH010000210.1 GCA_945949035.1 uncultured Actinomyces sp. | reverse complement strand
TCCGTCCAATCTCCGCCAAGCATGCTCAAGCTTCACGATTTTTGCAACAGAGCCCTCGCGCTGACTGGAAGCTTGGTGTTCCGGTGTCGTTGGCACGAATCAGGTTGATGGTCGCGAGGTCGAGGGGCAATCCCAGCAGGTTGTTACGCAGGGTGCTGACGATGAACTCGTCAATCTGGCTGCTCTGCTGGTCAGTCGTCCCCATGATGATGGATCCTGCGGCCTGGTCCGGGGTCAGGGTTGACTCCGCATCGTAAGCCCTAGGGTTGAGGAAGCCATCCAACAGCGGAACATCGGCTGTTCCAAACCCATCGCGCTGAATGGTCTCAGTCATCATCGAGTGTCCGAACCTGTAGACCACGTTCGCAAACTCAGCGGGAATGTCTGCATTGATGTCCGGGTTGTAGCTGTTCTCGTTGAAGACCACCGGTTCGATTGCTGGCTGGATACCACGGGCAAACTCTTCAAACACGAGGTGCTGGTACTGCATCTCGGTCACAAAGCGTGCCGCTTGGAACAAGCGCTGCTCGTAGCTCCAGTCATCTGATTCTGGACCGGGCAGAACCTGGTCGGGGCGCTGGTTGGGCCACTGGTGTTCCAGTCCCTGGTAGGCCTTCTTGAGTTCAGGGTTCTGGTTGAGGACCTCTTCGATGTGCCCAACCATGCGGTTGTGCTCGGAGTGGAAGATGTGGTGCACGGCGGTGAGGCCGATGTTCTCGTTTCCACGTCCGTCACCTGTCACAAAGTGTTCGTCAAGCGTGACGTTGTCGTAGCCGGACAGTTCTCCTCGGACGGGCGCTCCGCTGGCGTCACAGACCGCGTCGACCGGTGGGATCGGTTCGCCAGTTTCGTCGTACTCCTGTGGCTCAAGCGCACCCGTCTCACAGTTGAAGAGAGGGGTGGCGCCGTGGGCGATGTCGTCCAGGAAGGCGTGGTTGGTGTGGATGGCAGGACTTGGATCCGCCGGGGCATCTACAGAACCCTCCACAGTCCCGCCCTCAGTCACCAGCAGCGGGAAGCCATTGGGGCCGGGAACAAAGTTGCCGTAGAGGTCGGTCGCCACCATCGGGACATTCAGGACGTCATCATCTGTCAGGTTGATTCCGAGGACGTTGACGGCCTGGGCCTTGACATCCGCCCATGTTGCCAACCCTCCGCCCGGAGCGTCGAGCAGACGACCTGTCACCGCCGGCTTTCCGGCAACCAGGGTGTACTCGCGAAGGAAGACCTGGTGTGAGGGGTGGGAGGTGTAGGTCTGGTTCTGGTCCACGTAAGGAGTGGTCTGGTTGTTGTGGGTGTCGTCATCGGTTCCAACCACACCGTCCGGACCCGCCCCACGTTCAGCACGGGTCAGGGTGAGGAAGTTGGTTGAAGAACCGGCAACATAGAGGGGATCATCCGGCTGAAGTGGGACGACAATCGTTCCGTAACCGCCCTTGTTGATGAGGTCGAGGCCGTGGTCAAAGAACTGACCGAAGAACCCAAAGAAGGTGTTGGTTGGGGCCGACAACCCCTCATCCGTCGCCGTATTGGGGATGGTCACCGACCCATCTGCGTTGACGCTTCCACCCAGGGTCGCTTCCGCGGCATTCACTGCCGCCGGGTTAGCACTTGACTGGTCCACGATCAGGTTGCTGGTGATACGAGGGGTGGCGTCATAGACGAAGTGGCCCGGTTCAGACTGGGCGTAGCAGGTGGGTGTCGATCCCGGAGGCGACCCGGGGGGTACAGGATCGCAAACCTCAACATTTTGGCCGACACCCGGAGCTTCCGGAACGTTCGGTCGGGCTGAACCCTGCTTGTAAACGGGTGTTACCAGCCTCTCCATGGGTTCGTCAGCTGAACCCCAGTGGGACCGTCCATCAACCAGGTTGTTGAAGGATCCATCCACCGTTCGTAGGCCAAAGGGCAGCTTGGCATCCGGCACACACTTCCAGGTTCGGTCCGTAGGTGTGGAACACAGAAGTGGTCCCACCCCTCCCCCGGTCGTGCTTCGGTCGTGAGCCTCTGCAATTTGGATCTGACGCAGGATGAAATCCAAGTCGTTCGCGTTGACATAGAACGACGTAGTTTCCGATGTTTCCGTTGCTGCCTGGGCCTGCGGCTCTAGAGCAGTTGCGAAAGTCCCGACTAGGGCCAGTGCAGCAAGACTGGAGAATAGACGTATGACCCAGCGTCGACCCTTGTGGGACCGCCTTCCTGGGTGTGGCTTGGTAGATGACATTGGGGCTCCTCTTTGCGACAACCGGTGAAATGCCCACCCACTCGTCGCAAGATGCATACCTCTGACATCTGGAGACCGCGCCAAGGTGCGCATCCCAACTTCGGCTTTTTCGCCGGTTCAGTGCCACTCCTTGGTGGCTGGCTTGACGCATCCTCGGGACCATGGTCCCAGAAGTGAGCTTAACGTCACACCAATGTCAAACGCAATACCTTATTTTTGCAAAGCGGTCTTTCAACGTCTCTGGAGGAACGCTCCCTGAACTGCAAAGTCCCCCCAAGGTGAGGGCCGAACCGAACCAATTCTCACCCATTCCCCAGTGTTCAGATCATCGCAGGGATAGGGTCCCGGAACCTAGCGGGACCTGCAGACGCGAAAAGTGCCCCCGCTGGGGCTCGAACCCAGGACCAATGGATTATGAGTCCACTGCTCTAACCGACTGAGCTACGGGGGCGACTTGCGCAGGCCTACTTTACCCCACTGGCGGAAAGCTCTCGAATCGCCAGTTCCTCCCCTGGGAAGCCACCCTCAGCCCGGCTAATCTGCTGGTATGAAACTCTTTGGTCGCCGCAAGAATGACAGTTCTAATGACTCAGAACTACCACCCCAGCCCAAGGGCGCTTCCCTTCCCGAGTCTGTGCGCCTCAGCATCCCGCAAGACCAGCGTGGTGGTCCCTACGAAGAGCTTGAGGACGGTCGTTTCATCATCGTCGGGCGCAACATCATCATGATTTCCAATGAGCACAAAGTCGTCAACTCTGGCTTCTGGCATGAGATCCAGTACGCCTCCTGGGACGCCAACTCCCAAAAGTTCCGCCTGGTCTGGTCACAGCCTGACCGCGACCCCATCATCGGTCGTACCATCACGCGCAATCCCAAAGACTTGATGGAAAAGATCACCCACCGCGTTGACGACACCATTGTCGCCACACGCCGTTTCGTCACCTCAGGTGGTGCGTCAGTTGCTGCCACGGTTCGCAGGCGGGTCGATGGCGAGCTGTTCTCAGCCGTC
>CAMFDH010000209.1 GCA_945949035.1 uncultured Actinomyces sp. | reverse complement strand
GAGCTGCTTACGGTCGACCTTTTCTTCCTGACACTTGCCCTCGCGGCGGTTGCCGGTGGGGTTGCCGCCGCATTCGGGGTCAGTCTCTGGGTGCAGATTGGCGTATTTGTTGGGGTGTCGATCTTGCTATTGGCGTTCGTGCGTCCCTGGGCACGCACCCTCCTCCAGCGCTCCACCCCGGACATAGCCACAAACGCCCAGGGATTGGTTGGGAAGCTGGCGGTGGTTACCGCGCCCCTGGTTGGAACTGATGGCCGTGTTCGCCTCGATGGGGGAATCTGGTCGGCACGAAGCCGCGACGGGAAGGTGTTCCCCGTGGGAAGCCAGGTCACCGTGGTGCAGATTGACGGTGCGACGGCGGTTGTGACCTCAACTGATGAGGTCGTGACCACTCCGGGCGATCGCCAGCCACCCGTGGACTAGAAGCTACGACAAAGAATCCACTTGACACCACAGCGAAGGACTAGGCCTCAAAGGGCGGAACGGAAGTAGAAGATGGACCCAAGTATCCTGCTAACAGTGCTGATAGTGCTGTTGGTTCTGCTGGTAATCGTTGTTGTCGTCCGTTCGATCCAGATTGTGCCGCAGTCGCGCGCCCTCGTGGTCGAACGCCTCGGTAAGTTCCACTCGGTGATGTACGCGGGTCTGCACCTGCTGATCCCGTTTGTCGACCGGGTCGCGGCAAGGGTTGATCTGCGTGAACAGGTGACCACCTTCGAGCCACAGCCTGTGATCACCGCGGACAACGTCGTTGTCTCAATCGATTCGGTGATCTACTACCAGGTCAATGACCCTATGGCTGCAACCTACGAAATTGCTGATTACATCAGGGCAATCGAGCAGCTCACCATCACGACCCTGCGTAACGTTATTGGTTCGATGGACCTGGAGCAGACACTGACCAGCCGTGATGAGATCAATGCTTCCCTGCGCGGCGTCCTCGATGAAGCCACCGGTAAGTGGGGCATCCGCATCAACCGTGTTGAGCTGAAGTCGATTGACCCGCCTCCCACCATCCAGCAGGCCATGGAGCAGCAGTTGCGGGCCGACCGGGACAAGCGAGCCACGATCCTCCAGGCGGAGGGCGTGCGGCAGTCGCAGATCCTGCGTGCTGAAGGTGAGAAGCAGTCGGCGATTCTTCAGGCTCAAGGTGCTGCTGAGGCCGCGGTGACCCGGGCGAACGGTGAAGCACGGGCGATCGACACGGTCTTCACGGCCATCCACGAGGGTCGTCCTACCCCGGATCTGCTCTCCTATGAGTATCTGAGGGTCCTGCCAAACATTGCCAACGGTACAGCCTCGAAGATCTGGGTGCTCCCAACGGAACTTACCGCCGCCCTCAATGCGGTGACCGAGGGCTTTGGCGGAAAATCTGACGGGAAGTAGTCGAGGGGATTCCCCCGCCGGGAGTTGACTAGAGAACCTTGGAGAAGAACTCTTTCGTTCTTTCTTCCTGGGGGTTGTCGATCACCTCGGCGGGGGTTCCCTGTTCCACGATCACTCCGTCGTCCATGAAGACGACGTGGTCAGCCACTTCGCGTGCAAAGCCGACCTCATGCGTTACAACGATCATCGTCATCCCGGACTTAGCCAGGTCCTGAATGACAGCCAAGACCTCACCGACCAGCTCTGGATCCAGTGCCGAGGTGGGTTCATCGAAGAGCATCAACTCGGGGTCCATCGCCATGGCGCGAGCAATGGCAACACGCTGCTGCTGCCCACCGGAAAGCTGGCTGGGGTAGTGGTCAGCGCGATCGGACAGTCCAACACGCTCAAGGAGCTCTAGCGCGCGGTTACGCGCCTTCTTCTTCGGCACCTTCTTGACATTCACCGGGGCTTCCATGACGTTGCCGAGGGCGGTGCGGTGGGGGAAGAGGTTGAAGCGCTGGAAGACCATCCCGACTCGACTGCGCTGCTTAGCAATCGTCTTATCTGGTAGTCGGTGCAGGACCTCGTGGCCGTCTGCGCCGCGGGTGATCCTCAGTCCCGTGAGGTCACCATCCACCCAGATTCGCCCGGCCGAGATGGTTTCGAGCTGGTTGATGCAGCGCAGGAATGTTGATTTCCCTGATCCAGAAGGTCCAAGCAGAACGCACACCTGACCCGGCATGACCGTGAGATCAACACCTTTGAGGACGTGTAGGTCCCCAAAGAACTTATGAACATCCTTGGCCTCGACCATTGGAGTTACTGGGGCTGCGGTCATGGTGTCACATCCAGGAATAGGTTCGACTGGCTCGGATCGGCCTCTTCAATCGACTTTTGCTTGGAATCAGGCTTGCTGCGACCCGACTCAGAGCTGAAGCCGCGGCCGTAGTGCTTCTCGATGCGGTGTTGGATAACCATCAGGATCGAGGTGATCAGCAGGTACCAGATGGCGGCTGCGACCAGCAGGGGGACAGGAGCGAACAGACGCTGGCCGATGTGGGCTGCCTGGTAGGTGAGCTCCAGCGTGAATGGGATAGCAGAAACCAGTGAGGTGGTTTTCAGCATGGAGATGGTTTCGTTTCCAAGCGGCGGCATGATGACGCGCATCGCCTGGGGGAGAATGATCCGGGACATGATCTGCCCCGGGGACATGCCGAGGGCCTCCGCCGCTTCGGTCTGTCCCTTGTCAACGGAGTTGATGCCGGCCCGAATGATCTCTGCCAGGTAGGCGCCCTCGTTGAACCCAAGACCGAGTATGGCCATCCACAGGGGGGTGATGAGCGTCAGCGTATCGAAATGCGCGAACTCGTACCCGAAGGGAATGCCAATCGACAGCTGCGGGTAGAGGACGGGAAGCAGGGACCAGAAGATCAACTGGGTGTAGATCGGGGTGCCCCGGAAGAACCAGATGTAGAAGGTGGCGACGTAGCGCAGAATCGGGTTCTTCGACTGGCGCATTACAGCCATCGTTACGGCGAGAATCGTGCCCAGCACCATGGCTGCAACGGTGAGGAGTAGCGTGTACATAACGCCGGTGAGGATGGACTTGGAAAAGAGCCATTCCCAGACCATGGGCCACTGGAAGGCGGGGTTGGTGATGAGGGCGTTGATCGCCATCGCCACAAGAACGGCTACGACTGCGGCACCGGCCCAACGGCCCGGCCGGGGAACCGGCCGGGCGTGGATCAGATCAACCGCTCCTTTATGAGGGGTCATTTGAAAGTGGAGTCCTAGACTGCGGGGTTAACTTTGGCCTGGTTCAGAGCGGACCCCTCAGCGCCGTAGACGGCGAGGATCTGCTCGAGGTAGCCCTCGTCC
>CAMFDH010000208.1 GCA_945949035.1 uncultured Actinomyces sp. | reverse complement strand
CGCTCCTATGAAGCCCAGATTTTCTTCGGCACCGAAATGGTTGCCACGGGGGTCGGTCCCTCGAAGAAGGTGGCTGAAAACGATGCTGCGCGTGCGGCGTTGACCAAACTCACGGAAGGACTACATGCCTGAGTTGCCCGAAGTCGAAACGATTCGGCGTGGCATCGAGCGACACCTGAAAGGTCGCACGATCACAAGGGTTGAAGGAGAAGGTGGTCGTCTGGTGCGCAAGAACGCGCAGGGGATGATCGACCTCCACACCCACCTGACCGATGCCGTTGTTACCGCGGTGGAGCGCAGGGGTAAGTTCATGTGGCTTCGCCTCGAAGACTCCGATATGACTCTTGTCATCCACCTGGGAATGTCCGGTCACGTTCGCGTCGTTGATATGCATGCAGAGCCACTTGCGCGACATGAACACGTGCGCCTCACTCTGGATAGCGGCAAGCACGCATCGTTCATTGACCCGCGGATGTTTGGGCACCTCACCATCTCACCCCTTGTCGAAGACCCATCGGGGCGGTTGATTCCTGAGGACGCAGTGGCCCTTGCCCCGGATCCTCTCGAGGACGTTCCCCTGGAGACATGGACGAAGCCGCTGGGGAAAACGCGCCGCTTCATAAAGACGGCACTGCTCGATCAGGCCATTGTTTCCGGCATCGGCAACATCTATGCGGATGAGGCACTGTTCCGCGTTGGTATCAACGGTCTCGAAAGAGCCAGCTCGCTTCCTTCAGAAACTGTCACCAGGGTCATTGAGATGTCCCGGGATGTGATGGCCGAGGCCGTAGAAGTCGGTGGGACCTCCTTTGATTCCCTCTACCTCAACACCGATGGAGACCCGGGCTACTTCGCCCGCTCTCTGCACGTCTATGGGCGCGAAGGTGAACCGTGCCTAGTTTGCGGGGGAATGATCAGTCGCGAGACCATCAATGGCAGATCCCACCACTTCTGCCCGGTTTGCCAGCCACTTCGTCCAGTTTCGGGCGACTAGGCCGAGTTTCGGCCCCTTTGGGGAGGAAAGACCCACACTTCCGGCCAGACGTGCATGGACCAGGCCATTCCTGGGACTTTTTTCCCGTATCATGGCACTGTGAACAGAAACGTCGAATCGCCGGATCTGGTTGTGCGCGTAATGATCGTGGACGACCATGAAATTGTACGGCGCGGAATCGCAGACATCGTTGACCGGGACCCCCGCTTCCAGGTGGTGGCAGAGGCCGGGACGGTAGAGGACGCACTTCGTCGAGGCGCCATCGTGACCCCCGACGTGCTGCTGGTCGACCTCCAGCTCCCAGATGGCACTGGAATCGATGTAATGCGAGGCTTCCAGCAGTTCAACCCAGGTGCCAAAGCCATCGTCCTCACCACCTTTGATGATGATGCTGCGGTTTCGGAAGCTCTGGATGCCGGTGCTCGCGCCTATGTCCTCAAGACGATTCGTGGTTCTGAGATCAACGACATTATCGCCGCAGTTTCTGAGGGGCGCATTATGCTCGACCAGGCGACTGTTACCCGTCGACAGGCGAAGTCCAATGATCCAACAGCTTCTTTGACACCGTCAGAGAAGCGCGTTGTCGACCTCATCGGTGACGGAATGTCGAACCGTGAGATCGGTGAGTCGCTGGGGATCGCCGAGAAGACGGTGAAGAACCACATCACTTCGCTGCTCTCCAAGATGGGCCTTCAGCGACGTACGCAGGTGGCAGCCTGGGTAGCTTCTCAGCGTGCTGTTCCGTGGCGCCAGGGAAGCGCCCACAACTAGGGCCAAGCTTCTCGCTAGACCAGCGGGCAGCGCCAGACCAGGGAGGTTCCCCGCCCCCTGGGACCGGAGCTGAACGCGAACGAACCGCCGTGGTTAACCGCCCGGCGGTTCATGTTTGCCATTCCGGAACTTCGGGTCTGGCTGGGGTCGACCCCCGCGCCATCATCGACCACGAGCACCTGGATTTCGCCGGTTGGGCCGGATCCGTAGAGGCTGATTGTGACGTGAGCGGAGTGGGCGCCCGCGTGCCTTGCAATGTTGGTCAGAGACTCCCTGATCACCGCGACGATGTCCTCGGTGATTGCCTCACTCACACGGTCCGCGACCTCGACGCGGAACCGGGCCATTGGTTCAGATCCGGGTCTTAGTAGATTCCCGTCGTCCTCGAAAGTGATTGTCGGCGCAAAGCCCAGGTGGGCCCGTGCCACGGAGGCCTCCCGCTCAACGGCGTCCACCAGGCCCATGGCCTCATCATCGTCACGAAGTCTGTAGACGATGTTGCGTATCTGGCGCACGGCCTCGTCCAGACGTTCCATCGCCTCTTGAAGACCGGCTTCGGTCTTGCGGGGGGAGAGTCCTGTTCCTACATCGTGCTTGAGCCGCTGCAGCAGCATTCCTGTTGCGAAGAGGTGCTGAATCCCCAGGTCGTGTAGGTCGCGACTAATGCGTTCGTGTTCTTCGAAGAGGACGGCCAGGTCATGGGCTTGGCGCGAGCCAATCAGGTCGAGGGCGAGGGCACCCTGCATGCCGAAGGCACTTCCGCGCAGCTGCTCCTCTTCCGAAAAGGGCAGGTCCTCGGGGCGGCGGGCCAAGACCAGGCATCCCCCAACCGCCCCCTGGATGTTGAGTGGGCCATACAGACTTGAGCCGTGGGGAAGCGCCCGGCCTTCAGACAGGAGGAGCCGCCGTGCCGGGTCGAGGTCGAAAGGGGTCCCGATCATGGTGAAGCCGGGCTGGCCTTCCGAGGTGACGCCGGAAGCGGCCTCGCAGATCCAGTACCCGCCCACTGCGGGCAGGTAGAGGGCGGCTAGGTGTGAGCCCGACCCCTCGAGCGCCGTCTCCGTGAAGAGTTCGAGGGTCTCGCCCTCGTCCTCATCAACCGGGTCCTCAACCAGGGGTTTGGTGAAGCGACGGATAGCTTCAAACCAACTGTCGAGTGAGGCGTCGTTCATGATCTCTCCTGCTGGACGGCCCAGCGGTACTCGGGGTTGCTCTCAAGAAGTTCGCGGTGGGTGCCACTGGCTCCGACAAGGGCGGGGCGCTGTGGATCATCAGAGGGTTCCAGGATGATGACACGGTCCGCCTTCTCAAGGCCGGAGAGGCGGTGGGTGACGACAACGAGGCCGCGGTTGCGTCCGCCGCCCTCGAACAGAGACTGTATGACTGCATCCGCAGTTTCAGAATCGAGGTGCTCACCAGGCTCATCGAGAAGAAGCAGTCGAGCAGGGGAGGCGAGCGCGCGTGCCAGAAGCAGACGCCTTCGTTCGCCA
>CAMFDH010000207.1 GCA_945949035.1 uncultured Actinomyces sp. | reverse complement strand
AGGACTTCCTCTGGGAGGCCGATACCCAGCCAATCGCCCAGATTCACCCTCTTGAGACTTTGCTCCCCCTCACGCCCGCACCTCCTCCCGAACCAGGGGACACACCGGTCGAACCGATCGAACCTGTTGAACAGGTTGAACCGATCGAAACTGTTGAACTTCCTGGTGAGGTTGATGAAGTTCAGAAGCTGCCACCTGAAAAGGTTGGCGTCAGAAGACCGGTGGCTGAACTACCACGTGCACTCCCTGATACTCCGGCACCATCGTCTACCTCAAGACTCCGAGGGATCACCATTCCGGATCAGGCGGAGAAGAAGACTGCCGAACCACACCTGGAAGTTTCAACGGACCTGCACACGGTTGTCTCAGGTGAGTCCCTGTGGGTGATTGCCGCCGACCTCCTTGGCCCCCATGCCGACAACTCCGCGATCGACGCGGGGTGGCGCGAAATCTACCGCGTGAACCGCGAGCTTGTGGGAGCTAATCCCGACCACATAGAACCCGGCATGAGGCTGGAACTGGCCGGCCTCAAGAATAGTCAAGTTAGGTGAAAGCCTTGGATGCAATGAAGCAGACCGAGCAGAGAGGGGGTGGGACGCGAAACCTGCAGCCTCCCGTCCCGGGGGCTAGAAGGTCCCATCCCCGACCCAAGATTTCTGGGAGTTCCTCCCCTGCCGTGAAACGGAGTTTCACCACAGGTCCCCACCCTGTTCCCCGAGGCCTACCCGATCCTGCCGACTGGGCACGGCACCTAGCCGTAGCTATCGTCGACGTCATGGGTGGGCGCCGGGAAGCGCGCAGCATTCAGCGTTGGATGACACCTGAGGTTTACAACCAGATCAGGGCCGTGTCTCAGCGCACCCGGTGCCAGGGAGGCTCGATGCCCGCCCTGGCCATGACCGCGAGGGCCTGCTCCGTTACCTCGGACTGCGTCGAGTTCGCGGTGACCATCTGGGATCAGGACCGCGCCCGGGCCGTGGCCGGGCGCCTAAAGGTGGTCCGTACCCGCTGGCAGCTCTGCGAGTTCGAAATGCAGTGAGGTGCCCTAGCGCTTCTTCTTCGCCTGGGCACGACGCTGGGCGCGGTTGAGGTTCTGTCCTGCGCCGACCGGGGCCTTAGCTCCGCTAGCTGAGGTTGCCTCAGTCCCACCCTGTTCGCCTGGCCCCTGCATCGTGAGACGCCTCGAAGCTGCCTGGCGACCAACATCGCCCATGACGGACTTCGGAGAGCCAGCCTGGGGCTGCTGTGTGACACGCTGTGACTTCTTGGCCTTCGCCTTAGCAGGAGCGGCAGCCTTGGGAGCTTCCGCTGCCGGAGCCTGCTCCGCGGGGGCCTCAGCTGCTGAACCATCCTCAACTGCAACGCCCTTGGCGATCAGCTCTTCACGCTGCTCATTCGCCTTCTGGAACTGGTACTGGTACGCAAACAGCTGCTGAACCGACTCTTCCTGAATACGTTCCATCATGGCCTGGAACATCTTCGAGGCCTCATCCTTGTACTCAACCAGGGGGTCACGCTGACCCATGGCTCGAAGCCCAATGCCCTCCTTGAGGTAGTCAACCTCGTAGAGGTGCTCCCTCCACAACCTGTCAACCGTCGAGAGCACAACGCGGCGCTCAAGCTCCGCATGCGGCGTCTCACCCAACTGGGCCATCGCAACCGGGTTCACATCGAGCGCCTCGATAGCTGCCTCATGGGCTGCCCGGATATCTCCGCGAAGTTCGAACTGGATGTTCTCACGGGTCAGGGTTCCGCGACCGCCATACTCAGACTCAACGTCCTCGATCGAAACGGCCACCGGGTAGTAGCCTCGCAGCTCCGTCCACAGCGATTCCAACTCCCACTCATTCGGGTCATCCGCCGCGGTGTACTGGGCGACCATGCCTGCGATCAGCTGTTCCTGGAAGTGCTCGATCTGTTCGGTGAGATCCTCACCCTTCATGACTCGAGCACGCTCCTCATAGATGAGCTCACGCTGACCGGTCATGACATCGTCGTACTTGAGGACGTTCTTACGGATTTCAAAGTTACGCGCCTCAACCTGCGACTGAGCAGAGGCAATTGAACGAGAGACCAGCTTGGACTCAAGTGGCGCATCCTCAGGGTAGGCCCCCGAGGTCATAATCCTCTGTGCCATACCCGAGTTGAAGAGGCGCATCAGGTCATCTTCCATTGACAGGTAGAAGCGGGATTCACCCGGGTCACCCTGACGTCCGGAACGACCACGCAGCTGGTTGTCGATGCGGCGCGACTCATGCCGTTCGGTACCGAGGACGTAGAGACCGCCAGCTTCGGCGACCTCATCGTGCTCTTCTGCGACCGAGCGGCGTGCACTCTCAAGCGCTTCCGCCCAGGCCTCGCGGTACTCCTCCGGATAGGTCTCCGGGTCCAGACCGCGACTCTTCAGGTTGGCCTGCGCGATGAACTCAGCGTTACCACCGAGCATGATGTCCGTGCCTCGACCGGCCATGTTGGTGGCGACCGTAACGGCGCCCTTACGACCCGCCATTGCGACAACCTGAGCCTCACGCTCATGTTCCTTGGCGTTGAGGACCTCAATCGGGATCCCCTTTTGCTTCAGCAAGGCTGCCACCAGCTCCGACTTTTCAACGGAGGTGGTACCAACCAGAACTGGCTGCCCCTTCTTGTGTCGCCCGACAATATCCTCGACGATGGCGTTCATCTTGCCCTGCATCGTGGGATAGACGAGGTCGGGCTGGTCGATGCGAAGCATGGGCCGGTTCGTCGGGATGGGAATAACCCCGATCTTGTAGGTGGAGGCGAACTCAGCGGCCTCGGTCTCTGCGGTACCGGTCATGCCGGCTCGCGACCCCTCGGGGTAGAGGCGGAAGTAGTTCTGCAGGGTCACGGTAGCCAGCGTCTGGTTCTCTGCCTTGATCTCAACGCGCTCCTTGGCCTCAATGGCCTGGTGCATGCCGTCGTTGTAGCGGCGCCCGGAAAGGACACGCCCCGTGTGCTCGTCAACAATCATGACCTCACCGTCTTTGACGATGTAGGAATCATCGCGGTGATAGAGCTCTTTAGCCTTGATGGAGTTGTTGAGGAAACCAATCAGTGGCGTGTTCGCGGCCTCGTAGAGGTTGTCCACCCCCAGCTGGTCCTCAACCTTTTCGATACCGGCCTCGAGGATACCGACGTTGCGCTTCTTCTCGTCGACCTCGTAGTCGACGTCTCGCTGCAGCATCTTGGCAATGCGAGCGAACTCTACATACCAGTGGTTAAGATCTCCGGCAGCCGGACCCGAGATGATCAGAGGCGTGCGGGCCTCGTCGATGAGGATCGAGTCGAC
>CAMFDH010000206.1 GCA_945949035.1 uncultured Actinomyces sp. | reverse complement strand
CGGTTGATCCGGGGACAATGTTGTCCTTGAAGTCATAGACCGCGCACTCTCCGCGCTCAACAAAGTAGGGGACGATATCCCCGCCCATGTCATGCTTGGAATCTGGGTTCGCAGCATCCTTGCGTAGCGCTTCGATCAGGGCTTTGGTATCGAAGACGTAGTTACCCATTGAGGCGAGGACGACACTGGGGTCATCGTCAAGACCCTCTGCGTTCTTCGGCTTCTCGAGGAACTCCTCGACGACACCGTCCTTCTCTTTGATGACCCCGAACTGGTCGGCCAGTTCAATGGGCTGGCGAATACCAGCAACCGTCGCGGGCATGCCGGAGGCGATGTGATAGTCCACCATCTGGCTGAAGTCCATACGGTAGATGTTGTCGGCCCCGGTGATGACGATGTAGTCGGGTCGTTCGTCGTAGACGACGTTGAGCGACTGGTAGATCGCATCGGCCGAACCAAGGTACCAGTGCGGCCCGCGACGCTGCTGAGCCGGCATAGGTGCCACGAAGTTCCCGAGCAATCCCGACATGCGCCAGGTACGCGCTATGTGGGTGTCAAGGGAGTGGGACTTGTACTGGGTCAACACAACAATCTTGAGGTAGCCGGAGTTGACCATGTTTGAGAGGGAAAAATCGATGAGGCGGTAGTTGCCGCCGAATGGAACCGCGGGCTTAGCGCGGTCCTCAGTAAGGGGCATAAGACGTTTGCCTTCGCCACCAGCCAACACAATTGCCAGAGTTCGCTTCATTGCCATGCCCCCAATGTTACAGACTTCGACGCTCACGGATGGGGACTTGTTTACTTCATCAAGCGAAGGGGTGAGTTAGCCGGGGGGAGCGAGCGGGTGGTGGGTGCCTTTCTGCTCCGGTTCGCCGCGGCGGTTGGTATCCTTGATTCAGCCCAACGGCGTGTCCCGGCCCCGGAATTAAGGACCTTTTCAATGCGCGTAGACCTGCTGACCCGTGAGTATCCACCCTTTGTGTACGGGGGTGCTGGGGTTCATGTTGAGGAGCTTGCTCGAGTTCTGCGGAACCTGGTTGACCTCCGAGTTGAGGCCTTTGATGGCCCTCGATCGCCGGGTGAGGTCGGCTCGGAACCGGGGGTGATTGGTTACGCCAACCTGCCGGAGCTCGCGGAAGCCAACCCCGCGATTCAGACCCTGGGTGTCAACCTGCGAATGATTGAGGGAGCCGACGGCGCCGACCTCGTTCATGCACACACCTGGTATGCCTGCATGGCCGGATACCTGGCGAAGCTCCTCTACGGGATCCCCCTGGTGATCTCTGCGCACTCACTTGAGCCCCTTCGTCCCTGGAAGGTTGAACAGCTGGGTGGGGGCTACCGTGTTTCCTCCTTTGTTGAACGCACCGCCTACGAGAACGCAGATGCCATCATCGCTGTCTCCAACGGCATGCGCGACGACATCCTCAAGGCATACCCTGCGGTTTCACCAGACAGGGTCCATGTCATTCACAACGGCATCGACCTCAACAAGTGGCACCGACCCGTCGGGGAAGAGGCTGAGGAGCGGGCTGTGAGGATCCGCGAAAAGCACGGGATGGACCCGAACCGTCCCACAGTTGTCTTTGTCGGAAGGATCACGCGCCAAAAGGGCCTGCCGGGCTTCCTTCGGGCCTGCGAACTTCTGCCAGAGAACGTGCAGATTGTCCTGCTTGCTGGAGCCCCGGATACGCCCGAAATTGCGGCGGAGGTCGACGGACTAATCAGGAATCTCCAGGCCAAGCGCACCGGAGTAATCAACATCTCAACCATGTTGCCGAACGAAGAGGTCAAGGCGATCCTGGCCGGATCCGATGTGTTTGCAACGCCCTCGATCTATGAACCACTCGGGATCGTCAACCTCGAGGCGATGGCTATGGAGCTCCCCGTAGTGGGCACCGCCACTGGTGGAATTCCCGATGTGATTGTCGACGGTGAGACGGGGTACCTTGTTCCTATAGAACAGATGCAGGACGGAACGGGAACCCCGCTCAATCCTGAAAAGTTTGAGGCCGATTTTGCTCAGCGTTTGACCGATGTGCTTGAGAATCCGGAACTTGCTCGAAAGATGGGTAAGGCGGGACTTGAGCGGGCGCGGGACAAGTTCTCGTGGCAGGCCATTGGCGAGCAGACGGTGGAACTGTACAAAACACTAGTGAACTAGGTGGTCCTGCCAGTTATGCAACCCCTCATCGATCTCCAGGGTGTTTCCCTGAAGCGCGGTCGTGCAGAAATCTTGAAAGACGTTACTTTCACGGTCAACCCGGGAGAAAACTGGGTCATCCTCGGACCAAACGGTGCGGGCAAGACGACCCTCGCAAGGCTTGTTGCGGCTCGAGACTACCCCTCTGGGGGAACCGCGAACGTTCTCGGCGCTGACACCTCCGGTGAGGAATCCACCTACATTGCCTCCCGTGTCGGGGTTGCCTCGGCGGATACCCGTGAGCGCATCTCGGCTTCCGAGATTGTCGAGGACGTTGTGCTCTCGGCCGGTTGGGGGCAGACGGTTCAGTTTGGTGAAGAGTACGAGGACGATGATCGCTCACGCGCCCGAGATCTCCTCGCCGCACTAGGAGTTGGTGAACTGGCACAGCGAAGGTTCGGGACTCTCTCTGAGGGCGAGCGACAGCGTGTTTCGATTGCCCGCGCACTCATGCCGGATCCGGAGGTCGTCATCTTGGATGAGCCGACCGCGGGTCTAGACCTGGGGGCGCGTGAGACCCTGGTGATGGCGTTGACAGAGATTATGGCGGCTCCCAAGGCCCCTGCGATTATCCTCATCACCCATGAGATCGAAGAGATCTCACCTGGATTTACCCATGCCGCGCTCATCAAGGGCGGAACCGTAGCTGCAGCTGGCCCGATCAGGGAAGTCCTGACCAACGAAAACCTTTCTTCCGCATTTGGGCTGCCCCTTGAGGTGACGAATGAGGACGGAAGGTGGTGGGCGCGCGCCCGCTAGTATCTGACCTTCATTCACCCCTGTAGACTTAGATCACATAATGGAGCTCTACGGGGGGCAGTAATGGCCTGGTTAATCTGGATCGGTGCGGCGCTTCTCCTTGGAATCATTGAGCTGCTTACGGTCGACCTGTTCTTTCTGACACTTGCCCTCGCGGCGGTTGCCGGTGGTGTTTCCGCGGCATTCGGGGTCAATCTCTGGGTGCAGATCGGTGTTTTCGTCGGGGTCTCGATCCTGCTTCTTGCATTTGTGCGACCTTGGGCGCGCACCCTTCTTCAGCGCTCCACCCCGGACATAGCCACAAACGCCCAGGGATTGGTTGGGACGCTGGCGGTGGTTACCGCGCCCCTGGTTGGAACTGATGGCCGT
>CAMFDH010000205.1 GCA_945949035.1 uncultured Actinomyces sp. | reverse complement strand
AGCCTGGTAGCTGACGCACTGGCCAACGAGGTTCTGCCCGGAACGCTTGCCGGTCAGAAGGTCGCCCTGGTTGCACTTCCCGAAACCACGACCGCCGATCTCGATTCGGCAGCTGCAATGCTGACGTTGGCCGGCGCCGATGTGCTGGGTCCCGTCGAGGTCACAGCCGAGTTCGTTTCGCAGCAGTCAAACACCTACCGCGAAACACTTGCCTCGCCGGTTTCGGCACACCTGTCGAAGCGACCCGCCGATGCATCACCCTCAACGGTTCTGGCAACCGGGTTGGTTGAAGTCCTGACCCAGAGCACGACGGAAGCCGAACTCATCAGCAGCATGCTGACTGATGAGGCGACACCCCTGGTTACCAAGGATTCGATGCCCGGTGAAGTCGCTGATGCCCTGATGCTGGTCGGTCCAGGCGCGGGCGTTACCGGGGTGGTGACGGAGGAGGCTCAGTCGGGGGAGAGCAGGGGCGAACTTCCTCCGCTGACCCGTGAGGCATGGATCTCACTTGGGATCGCTTTCGGGGGTGCCGAGCTCCCAGCAGTCGCGGTTGGCCAGGCAGCAGGAGCTGAACAGTTTATCGCGGTCCTTCGTGAGGCAGGGTCGCCACTTGCAACAGCAGACCGCGGAGGCAGTGCTCAGGGCAGCCTGAACGGTGTGTTGATCATCGCAGCCAACGCGGGCGGTGCATTCGGTACCCAGCTGGGGGCAACCTCGGTTTTGGCGCCCCTGCCCTGACCAATCAGGCAATGAAAGAGTGTCGCATCCCCCCGGATTGCGGCACTCTTTCCAATTGGAGTGACCGAGTGGTCTGAGACCGTGGTGAGAAACATCCGGTGAGTTGGGTAGAATGATGGTCCATGGTCAATGACTCTGTGCGCCCGACCAATGGGCTCCCCTCTGGAAGTAATCACGTCACCAAACAGATTTTCGTCACCGGGGGAGTCGTCTCCTCCCTGGGTAAGGGACTGACAGCATCGTCGCTGGGCATGTTGCTTCGTGCACGTGGCCTGAATGTCGTCATGCAGAAGCTTGATCCCTACCTGAACGTTGATCCAGGACTAATGGATCCGTTCCAGCACGGAGAGGTCTTCGTGACCGAGGATGGTTCCGAAACTGACCTCGATATCGGTCACTATGAGCGCTTCCTCAACATCTCCCTCTCCGGTGGGGCGAACGCAACCACGGGCAAGGTCTACTCATCCGTCCTCGCCAATGATCGACGTGGGCACTACGGAGGGGAAACTGTCCAGGTGATCCCCCACGTCACGAACGAGATCGCCAGGCGCATGCGGATCCAGGCCCATCCGACGGATGGAAGTGACGCTCCCGATGTCATCATCACTGAGATCGGTGGGACCGTCGGTGATATCGAGGAAGCCCCGTTTCTCGAGGCTGCGCGCCAGGTGAGGCGCGAACTGGGACGGGACAACTGCATGTTCATCCATGTCTCCCTGCTCCCGTATGTTTCGGCAGCAGGTGAGATCAAGACCAAGCCCACTCAGCACTCAGTAGCCACACTGCGCTCCGTTGGTATTCAGCCGGACGTGCTTGTTCTGCGGACCGAGGTCGAAGTACCCGACTCGATCAAGCGCAAGGTATCGTTGATGTGCGACGTTGAGCCGGAGGGCGTGATCATTTGCCCGGATGCCTCGTCTCTTTATGCGGTACCCAAGGTTCTGCACCGCCAGGGCATGGACGCCTTCGTGGTTCGGCGCCTGGACCTGCTGTTTCACGATGTTGACTGGACTCGCTGGGATGACCTGCTACGTCGCGTCAACTCTCCTCTGCACCAGGTAGAGGTCGCAATTGTTGGAAAGTACACCGAGTTACCGGACGCGTACCTTTCATCGACTGAGGCACTGAAGGCGGGCGGGTTTGCCAATGACTGCAGGGTCAAGACCCGCTGGGTTCGCTCAGATATGTGCGCTACCCCTGAGGCAGCCGCTAAAGCCCTTGATGAGGTCGACGGCATTCTGCTTCCGGGAACCTTTGGAAACGAGCAGATTGAGGGCGTCCTCGGGGCGTTGGGGTATGCGGAAAAGACCGGAGTTCCGGTACTTGGTATTGGACTTGGAGCGCAGTGCATGGTGATCCGGGCGGCCCAGGGCGTGGAGTCCCTGGCTGATGTGCCCGTCTCCGGGGACGCCGAAATCAGTCCTCTGATCATCGAGAATCAGGTTGTGGTCACCCAGGCGGAGGACGGCACGAACCGCAAGAGCGGTATGAGGGTCGGTGCCTATCCGGCTCGGCTTGTGAAGGGTTCACGCGTCGAAGAGATCTACGGCTCGACAGACATCAGTGAGCGTCACCACCAGAGTGCGGAGATCAATCGCGAACACGAGGATGCACTTGCCTCGACGGGCTTGAGATTCAGTGGATTCTCTCCGGATGGGAAACTGGTTGAGTTTGTAGAGATGGACGAGGCAGTTCACCCGTTCTACCTAGGCACCCAGGCACATCCGGAGTTCAAGTCACGTCCAACGAGTCCCCATCCACTCTTCGTTGAATTTGTGAAAGCTGCCATACGGCACGAAGACTCCCAAGAGGGCGGAGGTAAGCGCGCCTAGCAACTCTGAGCACCCCACGGTGGCTGTGAGGGAGATCGTCCTCGTCAACCACCCCGAAGTGACGTTTTGCTAATGGCAGTGTTTCCAAAATCGGCTAGACTGTTATCGGCCCACCCCGGCTGATCACAGTCGGGCCGAGGGTGGCGACATCTTTACCGCTAATGACGTGAATGGGGGCGTGATGGAGGAGAGTTCGGTTTCCGGAACTCGCCAGATGGTTCGCAACCTAATCGTTGAGAACGGTCCGGTCACAGCAGGCGCAATCGCACGGTTCCTCGACCTAACGACGGCGGCGGTTCGACGCCACATCACCTCTTTGGAGGAGTCGGGACAGATCCGTGAACACGAGGTTCCGACCCTGGGCAAGCGTGGTCGAGGACGACCCGCGCGTCACTACGTCGCAACAGATGGTGGTCGGGAACGCCTTGAGGATGGCTACATGGAACTGGCATCAAAGGCGCTCAACTACATGGCCAAAACCGCGGGGCCCGAACAGATTGAAGGATTTGCAGCTGCTCGCTCTAGGGAGCTCGAAAGGCGCTACGCGCCGGTCGTTCGCGCAGCGGGTAAGGATCCCAGGCTTCGTGCCGAAGCACTTGCGGCGGCCCTGACGGAGGACGGCTACGCGGCAAGTATTCGCTCGATTGGTCGGGGGGACTTTGCAATCCAGCTGTGCCAGGGGCACTGCCCGATTGAACAGGTCGCCGCAGATTTCCCACAGATGTGTGACGCCGAACTTTCGGCATTTAGTCGAATCCT
>CAMFDH010000204.1 GCA_945949035.1 uncultured Actinomyces sp. | reverse complement strand
GCAGCGTCCTTGATCATCGCCGTCGTGATGAACCCAGTATTGATCGTCAGCTTGTCACTGGTAATCGACCCGGCGGCGATGCGGGCGGCAGCAAGGTAGCCAGTGTTGATCTTGCCCGCATCCAGCGACCCGATTTTCGCGTTCGTGATCGCTGCGTCTTTGATCATCGCGGTCGTAATATAACCAGTGGCGATAGTGAGCTTGTCGCTCGTGATCGACCCAGCCTGGATGCGCTCTGCAGCTAGGTAGCCGGTGGTGATTTTCGCGGCGTCCAGGTTCGCGATTTTTGCGTTCGTGATCGCCGCGTCCGCGATCATGGCTGTCTTGATGATGCCTGCGTCAATGGTGGTTTCACCTGAGAGGTGGATGCGCTTTGCGGCGATGAGGATCGTCTCGGGTGACATGTTGATTTGGGCGATGATCTCCCCGGACTTGACCCGCATGTTGACGTTGTCTTCTAGGGCGGTGATCGCCGCATACGTATCTTTCTGGTAGCCGCCGACCACTACCTTGAAGGCACCCAGGTCATCAACAGCTGAGACAGCTTTCTCGAATGCAGCATCTGCCTGATCTTTGGCTGCTTGGGAGTCCCGTCCAGCCTGCTCCACAGCTCCCGTGACTGCGCCGACTTCAGCCTCAGCCTTTTCTGCTGCTTCTTTCGCGCTTTCAGCCGCAGTCTTGGCTTCTTCAATGTCATCCTTGGCTGCTTGTAGTGCGTCTGCGGCTTCTTTGGCGGCTTCTTCGGCGTCTTTCGCAGCTGCTATGGCGGTTTCGATTTCTGCTTTCGCGGCTTCTAACTCTGCTTGCATTTGGGAGTAGTTCAAGTCTGAGGCCAGGCTCACCCATCCAGGCGTCCCGTCATCGGTGAGAGTCCAGATCCAGATTTCGGTGAGTTCACCGTTTTCTTTGAACCACACATCCCCAATCTGCGGACTAGCGGGCTGCTTGGCGCCGTAGTAGTTGGTGTTCTTGCCCGAGGCGCTCGCCAAAGCGAAGTCCGCGAGTGCCCCTGCCGCCTGGGTGGCTTCACCAAGGGCGTTCACTTTGTTGGTGATCGAGGTGAACTTCGGTGCCGAGCTGCCCAGCGTGAGGTTCAGGTATGAGCCGGTTAGTGGGTTGTACTCATAGGCCACCACCCGCGAAGACAAGTGCGCGTCCAGGTCTGTGTGGATGACGGTCACTGTGTCACCGAGCAGCACCTGCTCTAAATCCTGCAAGTCTTGGTATTCGCGGGTTGACGCGAGGTCGGCGAACGAGATCGAGTAGGAGGCGGAGGGCTCGTCAATCTTGCCTTCGGTGTACTGGAGTTTGGCGAGTCTGCGTAGTTCCGCATGAGCCTGGGCAAGGGTGAGTTCGTCTTCTTTTGGGGTTTGTCCCTCGGGTGCGGCTTTGACTTTCTCGAAGCGCACCACCCGCACATGCGGCTGCAAGTACTGGCCCAGTTTCGCTGAATCCACATACAGCTCAGGCAAGAGCAGTCCGTCAAAGCCGACCGGCAGAATCCTTGTGGTGACGGTGGTGAAATCGAGAGTGCTTTTGTAGCCGGTGAGGTTTTTGCGGTCTTGGATGACCACGCCCCGGTCAGCTCCCCGCACGCTTTGGTGAAGGATGTGGAAGTTGTCCCGCGTGTAATCCCCACCCAGGCGCGACATGAGGGTGTTGTCGGTACTCGCGTCCAGGATCGCTGCGGCCACGCTCATTCGCACCACTCGAATGTTCGCGATCGGACTATTCGCACCCTGACTGGTGAAACCAGTGGGAAACTGCGCGGCTCCCAAAAGCTGGGTCAATGCCTGGGATGGGGTTTTATTCACGATGAAGGTGTCGGCTACCAGGTTTGACGCCAAGTCGTAGAACACATGCAAACAAACAACGTGGAGCATGGAATCTGTGGTGGCCTGGACTTCACTGATGCGAAACCCCTGCCGAGCAGCCATCCCCGGAACTGGACTGGCGACAATGTTTTCTACTTGGAGTAGGTCAGCGCCGGGCGCATCTAAGGGGTAGTCGAACTCCAACGTGAAACTACCATTCAGCGTCTCAGCCACTACGGGGCTGGCAATGTTTCCATCTAAAGTGGCCTGACCGCAGTAGGTGAAATCCCTAGCGTCGCGGGAGTGAATGGTGATCACAGGAACCTCCAATTCGGCCAGATCGTCGCCTTGCTAACCCCGCTCGAAACTTTGACCGTGTTCGAGCCGGTGGCAAGGACTGGGTAGTCGGGGGTGATTGCGTCAATGCCCGCTTTGGTACCGACCCGGCAAACCCTCAAAGCGCTATCAACAGTTAGGAGTCCGGTTGGGCTTTTCACTGAGAACACCTGGCCGTTGACGGTCAGCGTGTGAGTGCCCGTGCCCTCAAGGGTGATGACGGGCTGGGAGTAAACATTCCCGGAGTTTGTCAGCGTCGCCTGCCCGGTGAACTCCACCGGCGGGGCGTCCAGCAGGTAGGCGAAAGGCGCCATGCGCACTTGAACTTCAAAGACCCCCACAGTAGTCAGCGCTTGTTCTAGCGCGCCGACAGTCACGTTTTTCACTTGATAGAAGATGCTTGGAAGGTTGGACAGTTCCAGAGTTTTCGCACCCACCAAAGCTGCAACGGCCTGGCGATATTTGCCCGCGAGGTCGTGCCCTTGGAGGGCGGCTTGGAATGAGAGTTCTTGATCTTCCCACCCCTGCAAACGCGTTAGCGTGCCCTCGCGTCCTAAAACCTCTAAATGCTCCACCACCCGCTGAGAAGAAGGGAGCAGAGGAGGCCGGGTGACACGCAAGCCAAGGTCACGCTCAGAATGAACACTGTGGTCGATGGTGAAAGAACGCACCGCGCACCTCCTTTTTCTTTTAGTAGCTGGCGAGGAGTCCTTCGCGGCGAGCCAAGGCCTGCAACCGGGCATCAATACTTGGAGTAAGTCGCCCAACTAGAGCTCCGTCATCAAGAACGACTCGAAGGTCCAATGCCCCAAGCAGACTGGCCGTTATCGAAGACACCAAGGACTGCAGATCCATGCCACTCCCAGTACCGCCCATCCCGCTTGGGGCCGTCAGGCCGAGAGGCACGGGCGGTGCGGCATTGAGGTTGCCGGGGTGGAAACTTGCCTGGGCGTTGATGGGGACTTGGATGCCGTCTTCGAGGTCGCTCATCGCATCCAAAACGCCCGCAGCCATGTCCCCTGCGGCGTCTACGGCTTCGTGTCCTTCGGAGATGATCGCGCCGGTAAGACCCGCGACGAGCATTTCCCCGATCCACGCCATCTCGGTGGAGGGTGAATGGATCCCGAAGAACCCTTTGATGCCAGACCACAGGCCGCCCAGCCACCCGGAGACTTGATCCCACAACCACCCGGCCAGTCCCGC
>CAMFDH010000203.1 GCA_945949035.1 uncultured Actinomyces sp. | reverse complement strand
GAGGAGGGACACTCCTACGTGCAGGACCGAGCCATCCGTACTGCATGGGACACGGAGTTGTCGTTCTACGGTGAGATTTGGGGTTTCCCGACGACCTCTGACGTACAGGTGGAAATCGCCAACTGGGACAAGTAGTTTGATCAAAGTCTGACCGGCTGATCACGAAAGCAAAGGTTCCCCTGGATGGAAATCCAGGGGAACCTTCTTGCTAGGTGCTTTTGCTAGGCGCCAGCCAGCTCCTTGGCCTTCAGACTGCGGAGGACATACTGCAAGATGCCTCCGTTACGGAAGTACTCTCGCTCAGCCGGGGTGTCGACGCGGACTCGGGCATCGAACTCAATGACAGAGCCGTCCTCCCTGGTTGCCGCAACCGAAACCGTCTCGGGTGTTACGACCTCGTTGAACTTTTCGAGGCCGACAATGTTAAAGACTTCGGTCCCATCGAGACCCAGGGAGTTTCGATCTTCTCCGGTTGGGAACTCGAGTGGAAGGACTCCCATTCCGATGAGATTGGAACGGTGGATTCGCTCGAATGACTCGGTGATTACCGCGCGAACTCCGAGCAGTGCCACGCCCTTCGCTGCCCAGTCTCGAGATGAACCCGAACCGTACTCTTTACCGGCAAGAACCACGAGGGGTGTTCCTTCAGCAATGTAGTTCTGGGCTGCGTTGAAGACTGCGGTTACCGGGGCGTCCTCCTTGGTGTAGTCCTTGGTGAACCCACCTTCAACTCCGGGGATCATCTCGTTGCGGATACGAATATTGGCGAAGGTGCCACGCATCATCACCTCGTGGTTACCGCGTCGGGAACCATAGGAGTTGAAGTCCCGAACTGCCACCCCTCGGTCGAGCAGATACTGCCCGGCCGGCGAATCAGCCTTGAACGACCCGGCCGGTGAGATGTGGTCGGTGGTGACTGAGTCACCCAGCTTCAGCAGGACTCGGGCGTTATGGATATCCTCGATGGGCTCGGGGACGTCCGGCATTCCTTCAAAGAACGGGGCACGACGCACGTAGGTGGAATCTTCTTCCCATGCGAAGGTGGCACCCTCTGGGGCATTGAGCTCCCTCCAGTGCTCGTCGCCAGCAAAGACATCGGCGTAGTCCTGAAGGAACATGTCGCGGTCAATGCTTGAGTCAATCGTCGCCTGAACCTCTTCGGGTGACGGCCAAATGTCCTCTAGGAAGACGTCGTTACCATGGTGGTCCTGACCAAGCGGCTCATTCTCGAAGTCAAAGTCCATGGTTCCTGCGAGGGCGTAGGCGATGACCAGCGGCGGTGAAGCCAGGTAGTTCATCTTCACATCGGGGTTGATGCGTCCCTCGAAGTTCCGGTTACCGGAGAGGACTGCCGCCACTGCCAGGTCATGCTCATTGACTGCCTCTGAGACCGGCTCTGGAAGTGGACCTGAGTTTCCGATGCAGGTGGTGCAACCGTAACCAACCAGGTAGAACTCGAGAGCCTCAAGATCAGGCCAGAGACCCGCGCGATCGTAGTAGTTGGAAACGACCTGTGAGCCAGGGGCCATCGAGGTCTTGACCCAGGGCTTCACCTTGAGTCCACGCTCATTGGCCTTCCGCGCCAGCAGACCTGCGGCCAGCATGACCGAGGGGTTGGAAGTGTTGGTGCAGGAGGTGATTGACGCAATGACCACCTTCCCGTGGTCAAGCTCTACCTGGTTGCCATTCTCAAGGGTGACCTCAACCCGGCGGTGTGGTCGATCGGCACTGTCAGCCGGTCGCGCTGGTGCAGAACCATCATGATCAGAGTTATCGGTGGGCTTCACGGGATCCGATGCCGGGAAGGTGCCCTCAAGCGCCTCGTCCAACTCAGTCTCGTGGATTCGGTCAGGTTCGCTGACATACGAGGGAACGCTACCTCGGAAGGACTCTTTCGCCTCAGTCAGGGGGATACGGTCCTGCGGGCGCTTGGGACCGGCAATCGAGGGAACGACTGTCGAGAGGTCCAGCTCAAGGTACTCGGAGTACTCCACTTCCCGACTTGGGTCATGCCACAGGCCCTGGGTCTTGGCATAGCTTTCGACGAGGGCGACCTGGTCCTCAGAGCGTCCGGTTAGGTACAGGTAGTCCAACGTGACCTGATCGATGGGGAACATGGCAGCGGTCGAACCAAACTCCGGCGACATGTTACCGATGGTGGCGCGGTTCGCGAGGGGAACCGCACTTACGCCCTCGCCGTAGAACTCAACGAACTTGCCGACCACCCCGTGCTTACGAAGAAGTTCGGTAATGGTGAGAACGACGTCCGTAGCAGTTGCGCCCGCTGGGATCGAACCCGTGAGCTTGAAGCCGACGACGCGAGGAATGAGCATCGAAATTGGCTGGCCAAGCATGGCTGCTTCGGCCTCGATGCCACCAACACCCCAGCCGAGAACTCCCATGCCGTTGACCATGGTGGTGTGGGAGTCGGTGCCAACACAGGTGTCCGGGTAGGCCAACACGACACCATCACGCTCTTCTGTGAAGATGCCCCTTGAGAGGTACTCAAGGTTGACCTGGTGGACAATACCGGTGCCCGGTGGAACGACCTTGAAGTCTGCGAAGGCCTGCTGCCCCCACTTGAGGAACTGGTAGCGCTCTCCATTGCGTTCGTACTCGCGCTCAACGTTGCGGGCGAAGGCGAGGTTCGATCCGAAGGCGTCGATCTGGACGGAGTGATCAATGACCAACTCTGCCGGCACCTGTGGGTTGATCTTTTCCGGGTCGCCGCCCATGGTCTCGTAAGCCTCGCGCATCACCGCGAGGTCGACAACGCAGGGCACGCCGGTGAAGTCCTGAAGAACCACCCTGGCAGGTGTGAACTGAATCTCATCTTCTGGCTGAGCGCTCGGATCCCAGCCCGCGATGGCGCGAACGTGGTCGGCGGTGATGTTTTCGCCGTCTTCATTGCGTAGCAGGTTCTCCGCAAGTACCTTCAGCGAGTATGGCAGTCGATCCACTCCGGGGACCGAATCCAAGCGAAAGTAACTGTAATCACTACCGTTTACGGTCAGTGTTGCACGTGCGTTGAACGAGTCCATGTTTGCCACAGGGCCCTCCTTTGGTCGTGGTACATAACCAAGATATCGCAGGAGAGCCCTGTTTGATGATCAAAAGCAAGGCGCGGACGTTAACTCTGGTCCGCGAACCACTCTGGGACGTTAGTCGCGGACCAGAGTGGTGACGATCTCGAAATGGTGGGTGTGGGGGAAGAGATCCCAGGCACTAATCGACTCGATGCGGAACCCGCCTGACACAAAGTCAGACAGATCCCTGGCGCCCGAGGCAGGATCGCAAGAGACTAGAACTACCCGGGAGGCCTCGGTCGCGCACAGCGCCTCCACAACAGCCTTCTCTGCTCCGGA
>CAMFDH010000202.1 GCA_945949035.1 uncultured Actinomyces sp. | reverse complement strand
GGGGTCTAGTCCGCGGTCGCCGCCAAGGGCAGCAACGGGGTCGCCTGGCATGAGATAGACCATGGCGAAAATCAGGAAGGTGGCTCCGAAGAAAACCGGGATGGTTTGTAACAGTCGGCGCCCAATGTATCTAGGCATGTGGGGGTCCTCGGCTGGGCCTACAGGATGAGAAGGACTATAACGGTTTCACGGGGTGGCGGTACTGGTCCGCCACCCCGTGAACAAGTGGTACTAAATGGTAATCAGTACGATCACTTGGTGATGTTCTGGTACAGCGGGACAGAATCCCAGCCGAACTCAACGTTCTGGACAGCCTCTGAGTAACCACCGGTTACGTTCGAGTACCAGAGCGGGATTGCCGGCAGCTGCTCAAGCAGGATTTCCTGTGCATCCTGGAGGAGCTTGTTGCCTTCTTCTACGGTCGGGGCAGCAGCCGCGTCCGAAAGGAGTGCGTCGAAGTCAGGGTTCGAGTAGTCGCCATCGTTCGAGCCTGCGCCGGTGCCGTAGAGCGGGCCGAGGAAGTTGCCCAGAGCCGGGTAGTCAGCCTGCCAGCCGGTGCGGAAAGCAGTCTTGATGGTGCGGCTTGTTACCTCGTCGCGCAGTGACTTGAAGTCCGGGTAGGGCTTGCCAAGGGCATCGATACCGAGGTTGTTGACCAGCTGGTTCGCAACTGCATCGACCCATGCCTGGTGTCCGCCGTCAGCGTTGTAGCCAATCTCAAACTTGCCGGTGAAGGGGTTGATGGCGTCTGCCTTGGCCCACAGTTCCTGAGCCTTCTCAGGGTTGAAGTCAAGGTTGACCGCGTTGGTGAGGTTGCCATCCCAGCCTGCAATAACAGGGGAGGTGAAGTCACGGGCGGGGGTACGGGTACCCGAGAAGATTGCCTCGGTGATCTCTTCGCGGTTGATCGACATCGAGATGGCCTGGCGACGCAGGTCGCCTTCCTCGCCACTGAAGTGGTCAAGACGCTCCGGGATGGTGAAGGACTGGAAGACAGCGGCGGGCTGGTTTACAGCGCGATCGCCAAGCTCTTCCTCGAACACTGCAAGAGCCTCATCCGGGATGGCGTCGAGGACGTCCAACTGGCCGGAGAGAAGGTCTGCGTAAGCAGCGGTCTGGGTCGGGTAGAAGATGAAGTCGATTCCACCGTTCTTTGCGACGCGGTCACCGGTGTAGGTCTCCGAAGGAACCAGCTGGATGCGCTCGTTGTGGACCCAACCCTCATCGCCGACCTTGTACGGGCCGTTGCCAATCGGGTTCTCGCCACCCTTCTCAACATCGTCCAGAGTCGACTGGGGCAGCGGGTAGAAGGCCGAGTAGCCCAGGCGGATCGGGAAGTCAGACTCAGGCTGCTTCAGCTCGATCGTGAAGGTGGTGTCGTCGACAACCTTCAGGCCGGACATGGCGTCGCCGCCCTCAACGAGGCCGTCATCGGAGGTGCCGGCGATCGGTGCGAAGAAGTAGGCCGAGAGGTGTCCCTGCGAGGCGCCGAGGTTCCAGGCATCAACGAACGATGCAGCGGTCACCGGGGTGCCATCCGAGAAGACCTGGTCAGGCTTGAGCTTGACCGTGTAGTTCTGTGAGTCTTCGGTTTCGATCGACTCTGCAGCATCGTTGTGGACGGAGCCGTCAGCGGCGTAGTAAACCAGGCCCGAGAAGAGCAGGGTTACCAGCTTGCCGCCACCGACCTCGTTGGTGTTGGTGGGGATCAGCGGGTTCTGGGGCTCGGTCGAGTTGGCGGTAATCATTCCGGCTGAAACTTCACCGGTGATGCCACCACTCTGATCTTCACCACTTGCACTGGAACCGGAACCACCGGTTGAGCAGGCGGCTAGTGAGAGTGCGAGTACGGCGGGCAGTGCCAGCCATGTCCTCTTAAGACTCATAGTCCCTCCTTACAGGATCTATAGATTTTCGGGGCACACCAGATGCCCAGACGTATGAACCCTAGACATTTGCGCTTGTCAAACGGCCAGTTCGTTCACCATCCGAACGCAAAACTGGCAGGAAGTGGGGACTTTGCTCAGTAATCAGGCCGATCTTGCTCAAAGGTTACAAGTTGGTTTCGGTCCAAATGGTGGGCACCGTGACCAGATCCACGTTAGAAAGTGCATTGACGTGCTACCGCTTTATTCCAGAAGTGGGACGTTCGTCCCCAGCGGGCAACTTTCAGACTGAGGTGCGGTGAGCAAATCCACCGGTCCGCACGACACCGGGAGGGTAGACTTTCGAAGGCAGTAATTTCGGAGGCGTGGCCTCCTGATCTAAGGGGGTGGCCCAGGACTTGGGAAGTCAAAGTATTAACTCGTGTCCGCCTCCCTCTCAGCGCTACTTAAAGTAGCCGCCGCACCACGCAACACAGTTTGAGTGGTTGTGAGCCGGGGACCGGACGCGAGAACGACGCGTCAGAAAGCCAACCTCAATCCAAGGCTCCAGATGAAAAAAAACAAGTTCGCGAGTCAGGCTCCTGAACCTCGGTCAACCATTCCCGAAACCCTGTTCGATGTTGTCTCCCTGGGAACTCCCCGGGCGCTATCGCTTTGGCTCGCAGACGTCGATCACGACCTCATGGGTAACCAGGTTGATGACCTGACCGATGAGCAGGCGGGGCGTCTCACCGAGCTCCTCACTCCGGCCTCGGCCCGGGAGCTGCTCGAGTCGGTTGATGCCTACCAGGCCTATACGTTCCTGAAGAAGCTTCCGCTTCCGGTCGCCGCGGGACTTCTCGATACGCTCGACGTTGACGAGGCCGCGCAGGTCATCGAGTTCATGGATGACGACGACCGACAGAGCGTCCTTCGGGCCATGGAGTTCTCTCGTTCAGCCCTGGTGCGTGGGCTTCTGGCCTGGCCGGACGACTCGGCTGCCTCGCGTATGCGCCCCACCCTGCTCCAGGTTGGGATCGACGCCACGATGGCGGATGCTGTGGGGGCAGCACGACGCGACCCGCAGCTGCTTGAAGAGGGCGTCTTCGTCACCGAGCGCACCCCGCAGGGTGATATCGGCCTGGGCTGGCTCTCCCACGACGCCATGGTCCTAGCGCGCCGCGCGGACCTGGTTCGTGACCACATGATTCCTGCGGATCGCCTGCAGCAGTGGTCGGTAAAGCCACTTGCAGACCAGGAGCGGGTCATTCACCGGGTTCGGGCCCGAGACTCCGAAGTCGTGCCAGTAATGGATGGCAAGTACATCCTCGGTGTCATCACCATGGATTCGATCGATGAGATCCTCCGTGAGGAGACCACGGAAGACGTCGAGATGATGGGTGGATCGGCCCCACTGGAGATCCCCTACTACCAGGCCACTCCGCTCCTGCTGTGGAGCAAGCGCATCGTCTGGCTTCTCGTCCTCTTCCTGGCTTCGATGTACACCTCGAATGTCATGC
>CAMFDH010000201.1 GCA_945949035.1 uncultured Actinomyces sp. | reverse complement strand
CGCCGCGGTCCCCGCGGTCTGCGAAGTAAGAATCGATCTCTGCGGTGTCACCCATCCCGAAATCAACCTGGTTGGCGTACTTCCCTCGACCGGCCCACTCGTTGACCTTATCCTCGATCATGTCGAGCCCGGCGTGGAGGTCACTCCAATCCACCGACTGTGCTGCAACGCGGAGGTCGCCTAGCGAGTTAATGATTCCGGACGTGTCTACCGGGTTCGCCAAAGGCATCCCCAGCACGGAAGCGATAGCGTTGTACGCCCCGATGATCTGGTTGACTGCGCCTCCGAACACCTGCGCCGCCGACTGGATCGGGACGATAAGTGCCTGGGCGAATGCTGGTGCTGAAGCCCCTGCCGCCTCGAAAGCGTTCATGAGAACCCGTGCAGCCCAGAACGCGATATTCGCCATAGCGCCCATGGTGTTGTTGAAGTTAAAGATAACTTCCATGAGGGCTTGTAGTACACCAATAATGATAGTTGCTCGGCCAAATGCCCGAAGTCCAGCTGCCGCTCCAAGGGCACCCCGACCGGTGGTCTGGAGACCTCTACCGGCGGTCACACCTGCGGCCCCGACACCTCGAAGACGGGCATTCGTTACCCGCGCAGAAGCGTTTAGCTGGTCAAGCCGAACCTTGGAGTCCCGTGCCGCCCTGTTAATCCCAAGGACGCCGCCAATTATCCGCCCGAACGGAGTCTGGGTCATCGTCGTTCGAAGTGCAATCCAGGAAGCCCCTGCGGCAGCGCCTGCACCGACAACCAGAGCCAGCACCGTAACCACCGCACCAAGTGACACTGCCCATCGAAGCATCGTCTCGCCTACCGGGGTTTGGATGAAGTTCGTGAACCCCTCGACAATAGGCCCGACGGTAGTGAGGATATCCTTCAGGATCGGGGCAAAAGACTCTCCGATGGCGGCTGCCGCCAAGAACACCTCGGTCTGGAGGAACTGCCACATGCTTGCCAAGTCGTCGGCAATGTGCCCGAAACGCTGCATGAATGTGGATGCCTCATCTTCGGCCTCGCTGAACCCCCTAGCCGCCTGCTCCAGCGAGTTAGCGACGAGATCCGTGTTATTGGCGAGTGCCGAGAACACCGGGAGCGCACGTTTACCCTCAATGCCGAAGCTGTTCAGGGTAGATGTCATGTTCTGCCCCTGGGCATCCGCCTGCTTGACGGCATCCAGGAACCGCATGAAGAACTCGGTGGGGTTTGCGTCCCAGAGCGCCAGCATTTCGTCGCGGGTCATGCCGAGCGTTCGAGACATCGCCTCCATCTGCTCGACACTACCCCCGGCTGCGCCCTTGTTCATAACGCTGACTAGATCCTGGAACGCCGACCGAGCACGCTCCGCTGGCTGCCCCAGTGAAGCCGTCGCGGCGGACAGACCAATGATCTCGTCAGCCGCCATGTTCGTCTGAGCGCCAACGATACCGAGGTTCGAAGCCGTATGCAGGATCTCAGCGTCAGTAGCTGCCGTGGAGACACCCACCTGTGCGATGGAGGTTGCAAAGGCTCGGTAGGCGTCATCCGCATCGTTGAGTCGCTGGATCGTCTCGGCCCCACCCATCACGTTGACGAGCTTCGCGATGGACTCCGCTGCGTCCTCGGCTGACACGGTGTCCGAGATCGCCCCGAACATCGCCATTGTCTCGGTGAACCGGGAAATATCTCCCG
Source organism: uncultured Actinomyces sp. (assembly GCA_945949035.1). GTDB lineage: Bacteria > Actinomycetota > Actinomycetes > Actinomycetales > Actinomycetaceae > Scrofimicrobium. The sequence goes on along the minus strand of CAMFDH010000201.1, from coordinate 1,714 downwards.
TGACTTCAAGCTGACCGGCGAGGGCAGCAAGCTGTTGAATCTCACCCGCAGCAATCGGTACGGTGCGGGCTACGTCCTGGAGGCCTTGCTCGATCCGCGCTAGCTCGGAAGCAGGTTTATCCATGTTCGTCTGGTAGACGTTCGACATGCCGGACTCCCAGGAGGAGAACGCCATCGTAGCCCCTGCACCCATTCCGAGCAATGATCCGGACACAACCGCCATAGAGCGGGCCACGTCATACATCTGGTACCGCATTTGCTGGTACCGCTGGGCGGACCCTTCAAGGGCACTCGATTGCGATTTAATCGCCTGCTCGTGATCCCGTGTGGCCTGCGTTACCTCGTTCGTGGCGTCCGTCAACTGCTGGGTAGACACTACACCTGAAGATCGAAGATTTCGCAGGCGTTCTTCAGCTTGACTTTTCTTCTCTAGGGTGTCTGCCGCTCGGGCATTCGCCTGACCCTCCCGGTCGAGTCCCGAGATGGTCTTTTCAAACTTTAAGCTGTCCTGCGCTTCCCCGAGTTTCCGGTTGGCTTCACTAAGTTCTTGGTATGACTGCTCTACCTCTCGTACCGCCTCCTGCCTGCGCCGCCACTCCTGCGTGACGGCCTGCATGTGCGAAAGGTTCGATGTGTCGTACATACCCTTCGCTGCGGAGAGTTGCGAGTCCGTCATCACCCTCGGATCCATCTCCCGAAGCATCGCCGCGTTGAGACCTGCCTGTGCTGCCGCTGCCGCCGTAGCTTGCTCGGTTACCTCTTTGTACCCGTTGGAGACGTTCCGAAGAGCGTCCTCCAGATCAGCGTAGCTTGTTGTTACTCCACGGGCTGCGGCTTCAACATCTTTCGTTGCCGCGCCAGACTCCCGAATCTCGTCATTCGCCTTTTGGAACTCAACCTGTACCCTGCCTACCACTGTTTGTAGGGCTTCGAATTCCGGCGACAACCTACTGGTTGCTTCAAGCGCCGACTCTACTTCTTGAGAGATTCTCCCCAGTTCCTGAATACGCTCGGATGCACCCACGCTGGTAAAATCGAGTCTCGCCTCAAAATTGAACTGGTCGCTCATAGGAGAATCCGCCTAACACAAATCATAAGTCTCCCTCAATTATACCAGCCGAGGGCTTACTAACCGGGGTAAAGAAAGAACCCCGCCGGATTCGACAGGGTCTCTCTTCTACCGTTTGAACTCGGGTTCGTCGGGCGCCTCAAATGTTGTCTGACCGGCGAGGTACTCCTCGACCGTAATATTCTTCTCGCCTTCCCTGGCTTGTTCTTCCTCTACCTGGTGCTGGATGTACTCTTCCAGGGTGGGCCAAGTACTTCCTCGGAGTTCCAAGTCCGGGCTGAAGTACTCTCCCGGTCGAGGTTCGTACCCCTTCTTCCCCGTGATTCGCTCCTGTGCTGCCCGAAACTTGTCAATCTTCTTCTGGGCGTGCACCACCACTCGCTCCTTAGGATCGTCCACCTCGTACGCAAGCAATCCGTGCTCGTTCGTGTACGTCTCGATGACCTGTACTGCCCGGCTCAGGGCGTAGTCCCAGGTAATCCACTGGTCTTTATCCCCTACGGGTTTGCCTTCTGAAGTGCGGTGCCCGAACCAGTCATCGCCCATAAGAGAGGCGGTGGGCCTTCGACCCCATTCCTTTGCCGCTCGGATGGCGGGAACGTGAATCCTACTTACGCCTCGCGTGAGGCACCGGACAAAAAATTG
>CAMFDH010000200.1 GCA_945949035.1 uncultured Actinomyces sp. | reverse complement strand
GAAGGGGCGGAACGACTGAGCCCGATTCCAGTGACTCCACCCGCACCGCAGGCCCCCGAGGGACTTGGTGGTACCCCTGAATCTCGAGCCTACGGCGAGGTCGCGACTGAGTCGACAGCCTCACCGGAAACGGGATCTACTGAGCCACAGGGCCCAACCGGGTACGGTTCGAGGCCAGATGAGGCCCCCCGGTTCGGTGTCCGACTGAGCGATGTGCAGAAGCCGGAGGAACCGAACGACGGAGAGCCTCTTGCTGAGGGCGAGACCCGCTAGCGGGACTGCACCTCACGAATCCACTCTTCGACACCCTCACGAGTGCGGGGGATGTCTGCGCTGAGGCGTCGGGGCTGCCCCACGGCATCCATGACGATGTCGTCCTCGATACGGACACCAATGCCGCGGAACTCTTCCGGAACTGCCAGGTCATCGGCGCGGAAGTACAGTCCGGGTTCAATCGTGAAGATCATTCCCTCTTCGAGTAGTCCGTCCTGGTACATTTCCTGGCGAGCCTGGGCGCAGTCGTGCACATCAAGACCGAGGTGGTGGCAGGTGCCGTGCGGCATCCAGCGGCGGTGCTGCTGCCCCTCTGGTGAGAGCGACTCTTCGATGGAAACGGGAAGAAGACCCCACTCCTTGAGGTACTTCGCCAGGACCTCCTGGGCTGCCTCGTGCAGGTTACGGAACCGAACCCCGGGCTGCTTGGCGCGTTCGAAGGCCGCATCGGCTGCCTCAAGAACCGCGTCGTACACCTTCGCCTGGGTGGGGTTGAACTTCCCATTCACCGGCAGGGTGCGGGTGATATCAGCGGTGTAGAGGGAATCGACCTCGACACCCGCATCGACGAGGATGAGGTCGCCGTCCCGGACCGCACCGGAGTTGTCCATCCAGTGCAGGGTGTTGGCGTGGTTGCCGGAAGCAGCGATGGTCTCGTAGCCGAGTCCGTTGCCGTACTCACGTGCCACGGCGGCGAATGCGCCCTCAACCACGCGCTCTCCGCGGGGATGCCCGGCGGCGCGAGGAAGGTTGGCAATGATGTTCTCAAAGCCAGCCTTGGTAGCATTGACTGCCTTCTCCATCTCACCGACCTCGTAGGCGTCCTTGGAGAGGCGAATTTCGCTCAGTGCTTCCGTAAGAGCGGCATCAAGATCAGCGGCCTCGTCCCCAGCGGGAAGGCCGGCCTGCGTACGGACCTCATTGACGAGGGCGGAGACCTGGGCGTCAGCGTTGCTAACCACCCGCAGCTGAACAGAGCCGGCGTCCTTGGCCAAGGCATCCTTCAGGTTGTCGATGTGGTCGCAGCGGATGCCGGTGGCAGCCTGCATTTCGGCCAGCGACGGGCGGGCGCCGACCCAGAACTCTCCGTAGCGGGAGTCCGCGTAGAACTCCTCGGAGGTACGCGAGGCGCGGGGCACAAAGTAAAGCACGGCCTCGTGGGTCTGAGCGTCCTCGGCATCATCGTCCTCGAGGGGGTGCAGGACGAGAACTGCGTCCGGCTCCATCTCTCCCTCGAGTCCAGTCAGGTGCGCGAATGCCGAGTGCGCCCGGAAGCGGTAGTCTGTGTCGTTGCTGCGAGTCTTCAGACCGCCGGCGGGGATAACCAGCCGTTCGCCCTCAAACTTAGAACCAACCTTTTCGTGGCGGGAGGCCGTGTAGTCGGCGGCGCCGCTTCGGTCTAGGTCGTGAGGGGTTCGTTCCCCCCAGTTGGCCGCCATGAAGTCGCGAAATGCCGCTGAGGACGGCCGGTGGGAACGGTTATTGACACGTTCCTCCAGGGGTTGATCAGCCGAGTCAGTGGCCCCGGCTGCTGTGTTCGTGGACCTGGGTGTTGATTCTTCAGTCATTCTCGCATTCTCTCACGCTCGCTTAGGATGGCGAATATGCCCCCGATTATCGACTTGCACACCCACACTAACCACTCTGATGGCACGGATAGTCCCGAGGGGCTGATTGTGGCTGCCAAGGCGTCCGGACTTGACGTCATCGGCCTCACCGACCACGACAGTTTCGACTCCTGGGCAGAGGCTACTGACGCCGCGGTGGCACACGGCCTGGAGCTGGTCCGCGGCGCCGAGATCTCGGCTGCCCACGAGGGTCATTCGGTTCACGTCCTGGGGCTACTCATGGACCCCGAAGACCAGACGCTGAACGAAATGTTTGACCGCGCGAAAGGTGTTCGTGAGATCAGGCTTCAAAAGATGGTGGCGAACCTGATGGTCGACTTCCCACTACTGAGCTGGGACTCGATCTCACAGAGGGCGGGCAGGGCCGTTATGGGACGCCCTCACGTGGCAGATGAACTGGTGGCAAACGGATACTTCCCCAACCGCAACGCGGCGTTTGAGTGGGCACTTCACCCCCGCGGGCCCTACTTCGTTCCCCAGCCGATGCCTACTCCGGTTGAAGTTGTCACGGCAATCAGGAACGCGGGGGGAGTCCCCGTCCTCGCCCACCCGTTCTCTGTGACGCGCAAATGGATGGTCCCCGACGAGGTAATCGCAGACATGGCTGAGGCCGGACTCTTCGGTATCGAGCGTGATCACCGAGACCACGACCCGGAAGGGCGCCTCCACGTCGAGAGGATAGCGACCGACCTCGGCCTCAAAATGACCGGTGGTTCTGACTATCACGGCACAGGTAAGCCAAATAGTTTGGGGGAGAACCTGACGGAGCCGTATATTTTGGCTCAGATTGAAGAACAAGGAACTTTAGAGGTCGTGCGCAGTTGAGCCTGGAAACCATCATCTCGTTGCCGCTTTTGGCGACGACATTTACGACGCTGTTTGTCATCATGGACCCACCGGGAACAGTCCCGGTCTTCCTGGCGCTCACGCGCACCATGGATCGACAGAAAAAGAACCAGGCGGCGTTCCAGGCGACCCTCACCTCATTCGGGGTCATCGTCGGCTTTGCGGTCGTCGGTAAGTACCTGCTGCAGGGCTTGAGCATCTCCATGGAAGCACTTCAGCTCTCCGGCGGTATTCTGCTCTTCCTCGTGGCGATGGAGCTGCTGCTGGGCAAGGAAGAGTACGGCGCTGGCTACGGGGACACCAAGACCAATGTCGCCATGGTTCCCCTGGGCACCCCGCTTCTCGCGGGCCCCGGAGCGATCGTGGCCGTGATGGTGTCGGCTAACCAGGGTGGCGGAACCGTCGGTGGCTGGGTTGCGGTCATGACTGCGGTAATTCTGATGCACATCGTCATCTACTTCACGATGCGCTTCTCAGTTGGCCTGGGGCGCCTGCTTGGCGACAACGGCATCCTGGTCCTCACGAAGATTGCCGGTGTCCTTCTGGCCGCGATTGCCACCCAGCTGGTGGCCGACGCGTTCTTCCAGTTCGTGGCCGCCTTCCAGTCCTAAAGACAGGGTTGGCCACCTCTTGGGCGGCCAA
>CAMFDH010000199.1 GCA_945949035.1 uncultured Actinomyces sp. | reverse complement strand
TCCCCCTCTCCGCTACGGCGGATCAAGTTCGGTTATACCGAGCGCAGCGCTTCATCGAAGCCGTAATGGCCGTCCTCTCCACGTCCACTGTGCTACATGCGGCGGCCGACATTCTGGACCACCGGGCCACAGGTATCGACGCGTTCTCCGACTCGGATTGCGGTGAGGAAGGTCAGAAGGTCCAAAAACTGACCCACATTGCTGACGAATTGCGCCGCGTGGCCGACGAGGTCGAAAGAGAGGAAACCCGATGAGCGACATCCTTCCCCTCGACGACCTTCGCGATCAAACCGCCAAGAAGCGCGATCCCAAGCGCACTGGAGGCGGCGACGGAACGAAGTTCGCCGAGATCGCCCACCAGATTTATCAGGACAACCGAGCCAACGAACAGACCCGCCCCCTCCTCCTCGCTTTCGCATACGCCGTAACCCTGGCCCCGCGTGAGGAGGAGACCAAACTGTGGCAGGCGATCAACAAGGCGCTGAACCCGTCATCCCGCAAGGGAACGGCCCGGGAACTGATCCGGTTGGACGTACCTCGGTATGAGCCTCCCGGATACCAGGGGGGCTCCGACCGCCTCGACAAGGTTTGCGTTGGCCCGCGTGTCCGTCCGCACCCCCACGACGACTTCCTGAACGGGCTGAACATCTGCGGCGCGACCGCTCAGGAGAAGGTCGTGGAAAAGCTACCCGAGACCGGATGGCACAAGAACCACTGGTTCTGCCCGCGTCACCGTGACCATCTGCTCCGAGTACGGGAGCAGGTCCGTGAACAGAACGCCGCCGCTCCCGCACCGATCCCCAATCGGGGCGGTCTCCTGCCGTGCTACTTCAAGTCCGACTGGGTGCGGATCTACCGCTGGGCGCTGAACCATGACAAGTGGGATCCCCCGGCGTACGGGGTATGTGCCGACGACTGGCCGGTGCCTGGCCAGGACCCGATTCCGCAGCGAGCCCGCCTCCGCCTCGTACTCGGCGACGCCCAACCGCAGGAGACTGCGCCATGACCCACCCCAACACCACCGACACCCTTCCCGCCGACATCCTCCGTGCCGCCGCCAACCGGATTCGCCAGCTGGCCGACGCCGCACTCGGCAACGACCGACCATGGCGCTACGCCAAGGGCCTGCCCGATGACTCCGTACGCACTGCCACCGGGCGGCAGGCGTTCATCGACACCGGCCCCGGCGCCCCGTCACTGCACGCACTCGCCGTCGCCCACCACATCCTCGAAGGGGAACCCCGATGACCGGCTCTGTAATCAGGAAAACGTCCAGGGAACTGCACGAACAGAGAGCCCGGCTGATCGCGTCCACCGGCCTGACCGAGGCAGTGCTGCGAGAACGCGGGGAAGCGTTCCAGCGGTACCCGGAGCACATGCGGGCGTGGGAGACCGTGCAGGGCCTCGATCACCTCCTCGATGGCACGGAGCCGATGGAGGAGGTTCCGGAGGAGCTTGAAAGGCTGCGGGCTGAGATCCGCGAGCTGTACTCGGAGATCGAGGCGGCGCAGGCTGGTCTGTCCGACATGGCGAAGAAGCGCAATGCCGAAATGGACCGCGCTAACCGGTTCGAGGCTGCCCTACAACGCGTTCTCGTTCTTCACGAGTGCCGAGAAAAGGGCGAGAACGCCTACTGTTACCTGTGCTCCGATCACGGAGACATTTCCTGGCCCTGCAAGACAGTCAAAGCGATCGAAGGAAAGTGAGAACACCTCATGCGGATCTGTGAATCCTGCGAAATGGAAAATCATGAAGAGGACGAGCACTGCCAGATGTGCGACACCTGGCGCAGCGAGCAGGACGACGATCCTGGGCCGGTCCTCTGCGAGTGCGGAACTACCACGGACCTGCTGCACGACTGTGATGCCGCCGAGCGGGAACAATGCGACCCTCCGATCGAAGCTGGTCCCCGCACTGACGCGGAGCGGATGCCCTTGGAGAAGGCGGAGTCGTTGCGCTCCGCAGACCAGCTCGTGGAGACGGACACCGCTGCCGCAAGGGAGGGCAACGGATCATGACCATCCTCAAGGACACGACCGACCATCTGTACGACCTCCTCCTCAAGGCCATCGGTCAGCGTGAGCAGCGCTCCGACCTTACTCCGGGGCCGGACGGGGTGGAGTGCGAGTGGGCCGCGTACGAACGGTCCTGTATGCACGAGGCGGTCAACGTCCTGCGCGCTTCCCGGGGCCTGACACAGCTCCCGATCGAAGAGGTGATCCGCGTCGAACGCACCGCCTCGGGGCACATCGACTATGCGCGAAAGTACGCCTTCTACTGCGCCGAACTGGCGCTTTTGACCTGACAGAAGAAACAGATGAGCAATCAGATGCTCGACCACGACACCGACACGGGCGAGCCGATGCCGGTATGACCAGGACGACGGATTTGCCCTCCACGATCGCATCTCCGAGGAGCTGACCGGATGGCTTAGTCCTCGCCACTTCGGATGATGCCGCCTGGTACGTGCGGGTCGAATCGACCGGTGCGCATAGCCTCGATACATTGCAGAACACGGGCGAAGGACATCAGCCCATACGTAATGTATTGCGTAGGCGAGCCTCTAGAGACGTTTTTATGCTCAGCGGGGAGGTCGCCCATGATTGCCAAGTACGTGTCACGCATCCCGTGTCCGGGATGGGCCGCGATCCACGCCATTTCGGCGTCCGTTGCGAACTCATTGGCACACGTGCAGGTGTACTGGTTCCACCCCTCGACAGGCTTGGCTGGGTCGAACGCGGCAATCATGCGCACCTGCTCGATGCAGCGCTCGTAGATGCGGGACAGCTCGGCGTCCAGATCGTGGCTCATCAAGGGACTCCCTCTCTTGCGGCGAACCACCCGGCGGCCGGTGATGCCTTCCCAAGGCCCCGGTGGAGTAGTCACGTTCCCACCGACCGGAACTTACAGCATCCGCCGAAAGGGGCCCGGACTCCGAGGTGCCAGGATCTACTTACCGTAACTAGCCGACCGCAAGGAGTCACCATGATCGAGGAAGTGGGGCGGGCTGTCGCCCAGAAAGTGGCGTTCAACTCGCACACCCGGTACCGCCCGGCCGACACCCCCCGTTCGGCCCGAGCCCTGTTCCACGAAGGCGACCTGACGACGCGCGGGATCTACAGCACCGCCGAGAACATGAACCTCGCGCCCGGCGAGATCGTCGCCGTCTGGGAGCTGCCTGCCGACGAGGCCCGCACCATCCGGCAGGCCGCACAGGATCTCCCTCCCCGGCCGTCCCGGCTGATGGTGCGCGGCGCCGACGGCAAGCTGCTGGAGCTGAACCCGCGCTACATCGACATCAACAACCGGCCGGAGGGCTACGAGGAGTTCACTCCGGAGGAGCGGGCCTCCTACGGGCTCTGACCCGGAGCAAGACGAAGGCCCCGCCGGACCGATCTTCCAGCGGGGCC